>NZ_CADDWH010000002.1 GCF_902809865.1 Halobacillus sp. Marseille-Q1614
TGAGTCGGCATTTAGAGGAAAATGGGTTTGAAGTAGCTGTAACTCCTGAGCACCTTAACGGCGATCACCCTGACAATTTCACAAACAAAACAAAAACAGAACGAGGCGTGCAGCTGGAGATTACAAGGGCACAGAGGAAAGCATTTTTTAAAAACGGAGATATCAGCTTTTCCTCTCGAAGCAACTCCTCCAATCAAACGGAAGAGTTCAAAGTTTATGTGGAATCTATACAAGCCGCAATGAAAGAATTTGAATAATGCAGATGCGTTATTTACCAGAAGTAGTATCAATATTCTTTGGTTTTCGAGCCTTCTTTTTTTCCTGTTTTTCTCTTTCAGGAAGCTCTCGAATTTTTCTTTGGTTATATCCGAATTCACTTTACTTAGCTGGCTACTTTTCATGGAATCCTCCTAAGGGTAGTCCTGGGGTTAAATATTAAGGAATAGGAGTTTACTCACTAAAAGAGCTGAAAATTGTATAATTTTTTAAGCAGCATCAAAAGAACAGGAATTATTTGAATCTGAGTCTCATCGTCTCACCAGAAACTGATGCTATTCATTCGTTTTTTTGAAAAAAGCAGTTACGTAGAAATTCTACAATGAGAGTAAAATAGCACACTAAACACAAACGTAAACATCAACGTTTACGTTTTTTGGCAATGCATATTGTCTATTAAGACTAGGACATACTATTGCTTTCACCTAAAAGCTCATTGATTAAGAATCATGAAAAGAAGGGAGACCTCCCTGTTTTTTGGGTGGGTAAAAATATCGCCGAATTTCCCACAAATTATTTTGCGTTTGCTATAATATGGATACCACTATGCAAACAGGATGGGGCGGTGGCACTCCCTCATAGAAAGGGGGTGTAGCCTATGACAGTATTTGAGACGTTAACCCTCATGATCTCTTTCGCAACGTTGATTGTGCTTGTCATTGAAACACACAAAAAATAACCCATCCTGTTTAGTTTAGCGGCTAAAGGGTGGGTTATTTTCCATCTAAGGCCACCACACTTCTTGTGGGTGTAGTGGGATCATCGAGCGGAGATTGTAGCAGATCTCCGTTCTTTTTATAATTATATGTTCATTATAGAAAAAATAATCACACTTTTCAAGTTAAGGACCGAAAGCAAGTTATATATAATGACCTGGTCAACTTTTGAACAGGGGCGGTTTATCAGTTAGTCCATATAGTAAAGACCCCGTTGGGATTTGATGATTCCAAAAGGTCTTACTTGTTATAAATGGAGTCTTTATCCAAAAGAAGTCTTCTAAAAAAAAGTACTTCTTGTCGTATTTTTAATTTAAATCTGGTATCTGTACATACTTTATACTGTTTTTCTATGTGTTTAAGCTGCCTCATAAATAATTTTTTCTCCCACTCCTCCATCCCTGTTTCCTCCCTTATCGCATTCATTTCCCTGATAAGCAAGTCTTTAGTCTTTTTTGAAATGTTCATACATACTATGGTTGAGTCCTTTTACCGGGCTTTCCCATTGCACGGGTCGTGCCGTGCTAAATGCCTTCACTTAAAGACAGCAATTGCAACTTCCAACCAAAAAGAAATGATATGCATTGTGCCCTCATTTCTTTTGTCTTTCATAGAATCCTATAGTATACATAATGACCTCACTTTCCCTTTATATCGGAATTACAACAAACGTAAACATCAACGTTTACGTTTTCGTCGAGGGTGAGATTAACCATCCCCCCCCGATGATGAAGCAATTCAAGGTTGGGACAAATAATAGAGGAAAGGAAAAAGGATCAGTCCCTCCTCCAGTATGACGATCATAAGAAATTTTCTTCAGGATACAAGTTGATCCATCAATACTAGAAATCCCCCAAGATATCCCATAAGAGCAAGGATGGTCAAAAAGAATAAACTCACGAAGCGTAACCAACTTGGCATTTCGCACCCCCCATTTATGATCATTATATCTTGTAATGATAATGTCATATTAGTAAAATTTCCGAAACAATGCCGTTCGAAACCTTCTATTCAACAATGTAATGCCTTATTCTTCCATTAAGAAAAAACAAAATATCTGTGAACACACTCGACATCGACTTTTCTTTTCTACTATAATGGACGCAAAATGTAATAGATCCAGACCAACCAACAAATGATTCAAAGGTGACTTTCCTATATTATTTATGAAGAAGAAGGGATATTTTGAGCCAAAAATCTTTTAAACATCGAGAGAAGATATGTTCTACATGTAAAAAGAGAAGACCTTTTCATTACTTTATAGGTAAGGGGCAGGATTTTTTAAATTGTCAATCTTGTCGCGCGATGAATAATGAGAAACGGAAAAAAACAAGAAAAAAGCTCTTGGAGGAAGGAAGAGCTTTTTGGGATCAACTGAATTGAGTTAAACCAACTAATTAAGAAACGGCAGCCACATGACTGCCGTTTCTTCTATTTATAAAAGGTTCATATTATTTATCTGCTAAATCGATTTTCATAGCTTCTGCCATAATCTTTGGAAGGTCGGTGTTATCAAGCAGACCACTGAAAGAATCGGATTGGGGACCGTAAGCATAAACAGGAATATCCACCCCCGTGTGGGCCGAACTGGTCCAGCCGACTAAGGCTTCATCACTGATATAATGGTTAATAGCCATCTTTGGATCTTCAGCTTCCTGGATGGTTTGAACATCTTCTTCGGTCAGGTCAAACGGTGTATGATCTTCTACTACTTCCTCCACGTTGGAACGGTCTTCGTTTAATTCTTCAGCCATGGCTGCTCCCGTTGCTGTAACATCTTTTACAAGCTCGGGCTTCGTGTCATACACGCCATTAGATCCAACAGTCATTCCACCAGTCTCATGGTCACCAGCTATAACGACAAGTGTATTTCCATCTTCTTCAGCAAATTCAATGGCTTTTTCTACAGCTTGTTCAAAAGCTTCTGTATCTTTCATTGCCCAGGTTGGATCATTATCGTGTCCAGCCCAGTCAATTTGGCTGCCTTCAACCATTAAGAAAAATCCATCTTTGTCCTGCTCAAGAACATCAATCGAACGTTCAGTCATGTCTGAAAGACTAGGTTGTTCTGTACTTTCTCGGTCAATTTCAGGATTTAAAGGACCATCGGCAAATAAACCTAGAAGTTTTTCACCGTCTTCTACATCAATATCATCGGCGTCCATTAATTCCTCCTGCGTTTCCACACTTGTGTAGCCTTCTTCTTTAGCTTGCTCTATTAGATTCTCCTCTTGTTCTCCCCCTTCAGACTCGGGTACGAAGAAGTCTTTGCCGCCACCGAGCATTACATCCACATCGTTCGCAAGCATTTGCTTGGCAATTTCGGCTTCATTATCACGAGATTCCACATGAGAGGCAAATACAGCCGGTGTAGCATGAGTAATCGTAGAGGTCGCCACTAGACCCGTAGATTTCCCTTGGTCTTCTGAAGCTTCAAGGATGGTTTCCACTTCATTTCCTTCCTCATCCAATCCTACCGTACCATTAGTCGTTTTTACGCCGGATGCCATGGCTGTTCCGGCAGCTGCGGAGTCGGTGACTCTAGAATCCTCAGAATAGGTTTTATGCAGCCCTTTTAAATGCTCGTCCCATACCGCATCTTCCCCCTTATACCAACGGTAGTTCGTAGCGTAATCTGCGTTAAAACCATCGGGAATCATATAGATCACATTTTCCACCTTTTCTTTTGGCCCAGCATGATCAGGTTTACCTTTCCCAGCCCAGTCTGGCTTTTGTGCATCAGCCTGCTGCACCCAGCCTCCTCCAGCCCCAAGAATCAGCCCTGTCCCCAGAGCAATAATGCTTAACTTCTTGAACATATGTACTCTCCTCCCAATTTTTATGAATTCATCGAAAGTGTAACATAGACCTGCCAGGTAATTTTAATTAAATTTTGATATTATGTTAAAAATTGTAAATGTTCATTAGACATAATAAAGTAAAAAAATTCTTTAGATAGCACTAAAATAAAGGGGATAAATGTAAATAATCCTCAAGAAAGGAAGTAAGAATCATGGACTCGAATAAAAAGTCCTTGTTTTAGAAGACAACAGGAATCGTTAACCAAAAAGGGACAATACCTTATAAGTACTAAAAAAAGCCCTCCTAAGTTCAGTAAACTTAAAAGTCTTTCTACCGTCGGTTTTCCTAACCACCCAATACCTAATGCTGTGACGGTGATACCGAGTTGACAGGCAGAAAGGTAATAGTCTAGTTTTTTTGCTTTTACTGCTTTTTTATTTCCTTCATCAATTAATTGATCTAACCGAGAGAGCCTCACTTTGACAACAGCCAACTCTGACCCTACAAAAAAGGCAGTTAATATAATTAAAAGCACAACTAAAAACAAATTCGTTACGAGTATAATATCCAATCAGTCCCCAAAAAAACAGGGATTCACCTCCATGTTTTTATAACCTTTAGTAAATACAATTGCCCTTATTACAATGCTACATATTAAAGCACTTTCTAATTAAGAAAGTTGATGCATAGTTGTTAATTCATCCGTATCTGTGCATTTCATATTCTTATCTACAACAAGTCTTGTTTGAAGTTGATAAACTTCCCCTTTTTGTAAAGGCGGAAGATCTGCCGGCAGCTGGTAGTGGAAAGGTACCTCAATATATTCCTTAGGTTTAATACTTTGAGCCATGAGCCTTGTAACTACTGGAGCTACAAAATTTGGTTTTTCCCCTCTAGCTACTTTAACAAGATCACATTCAAGGCGGTGAATGCGCTGTTCTGTCCAGCCACCGTATAGAGAAAATATCCCTTCCATTTTACTTGATTTCTGAGAGTCGAGAATCAGGTCGATTTTAGGCCGCCCTATTCTTAAAAAATTCACCAAATTCTTTTTCAGTTTAAATGCCCTCCTAAAATCTTTGAATGAAGCACTTAGATTATTTATATCACTTAACTCTTGTACTAAACTTAAATATTTGGACTTTACCTCACGAATGCTAATCTTCCACCTTTTAATAAAGTCAAAAAAGACCTTTACCGATGGTTGGTAAAGGTCTTTCAACGTGTAATTTCATACCTTCACCTGAAATGGCAAAGGTCTCGCAAACGACATTAATGTAGCCAGTTTAGCCGTCGACATAACTGTAAGTTACTCCCCTTTGGAGTAATAATGGGCTCCTCTGTGCGCAGTCTATACTCATAAACTGTAGCTTATCTTACATCATCCTTGAATACTCGTCAACAAGTTAAGCATACAAAAGAAAAACACATATACATAAACCCACAATTTTGGTGGCGGACTTAAAAATGACGAAAAACCATGTCAAGGACGATTAATTTTATACAAAATCGTCGGGTCTTCGGCTTAAAAATAACTCCTACTTGATACTGACTCACATTATCCCTCCGAAAGCTCAAGGTTTTATATATAGGGTAAAATAATTTGAAGTAACATGATGGAAAATAATTCTACAATGAGAGTATAATAACATTAACACAAACGTTTACGTTTGTGTTAATGGTGAATTAGGCATTCGTCTGTAATTGTACAAAAATTAACTTCAAACGTGCGCAGTTAAGTTTCGCTTATTTTCTAACAATAGATATCCGTAAATGGGTACTGTACGGAAAATAAGTGCTTGGGTGAAGAGCAACTAATCCATCAAAATAGGTTTGAGTCCAATCCAATCCGGGCTCTTGTCATAGCATTATAGGGATTTCTTATTTTCTGGAGGTAAGAACCTATGTATGTGAGAAAAAAAGCTTGTTGCCATGGCGATGTAAAAAAAGTGAGTAAAAAATCCAAACATAACCACTGTAAGAAAGAAGAGGGGTGTTCGTGTAATGCTACAGCTGCCCCTAAGAAAACATGCTTAGATACCGACTGCATATTAGTGAACTCTGTCGTTGGATCAAGATCGGTCCAGAAAGTAGCAGAAACAACCTTACCAATTACTGCTTTTGACGGTCTGACATCACTGGAGGATATTGTATCTATAAGTGTTGTTCCAAATTTGGATGGAATTACTATGAACGCTCGCGTCATTAGAGATAAAGTAGTTAATATCGGTCTTATTCCTGCAACAATTACAATAACCCTTGTAGGGGGAGTAGTGCTCGCGCCTCTTACTACGAGTATTCCGTTTCAAGCACATACGGATTTTCCGGGAGCTTGTCCTCAAGATATATTACAAGAAACCCCTCTTGAAGTTGAAGGAATTTTCACACAACCCGGTGTTCCCGTCCTCACAGGTCCAGTTGTAGGTGATCTACTCGAAGGGATCTTATTTAAAATTATTTTACGCACTACCATTACAGTTACCCGTCCTGTACTGCAAGATGGATCTGGAAACATCTGTGATGTCAATCAGAATCGCTGCACTACACAAACTACTCCACCATCCTTCACATTTCCGGCGCCTGATAATGGGGGCTTACTAGGGTAATAATTTACGAAATCCTCTCTTCCCTTACGTTTCCTTCGGAAATATAATAAAACAAACGTAAACATCAACGTTTACGTTTGTGATAGTGCTTGTCATTGAAACACACAAAAAATAACCCACCCTGTTAGTTTAGCGGCTAAAGGGTGGGTTATTTTCCATCTAAGGCCACCACACTTCTTGTGAATGTAGTGGGATCATCGAGCGGAGATTGTAGCAGATCTCCGTTCTTTTTATAATTATATGTTCATTACAGTAAGCAGAGTGATAGATGTTTTCAATCCGCATAGAGCAAGCGATAGTGGGACTGTTATATCTTGTATGACAGCACGTTCGACATTTAAATAAAAGCCGAATTTCGTTAGAGTAGGAAGAACCACCTTTTTAGCGTATGTTCTTCGTGTTTGGCTACCAGGATCTTGTAATGATTAATTCTTATTCGCAAGGGTTACACTGTCATTAAAAGAATCCTTCCATACTTCTCAATGGATGAAATGTAAGGTATTATATAGGTAAATAATAACATTAAAAGGTGGGGATGAGATTCATGCGGACGGTTACTCTTGAACAAATCAACCAAAATATCAATAATAACTGTAAAAAGGCGAATGCGGTCATAAGAACGTCAGCTCGCTCCTCAGCGCGAAGAAAGAAATCTCGGCCCCGTACCCCTGGAGAAGTCCAAGCGTTAAACGAGATATCGATAGCTCGATGGCAAAAAGCTGTTAGGGCAGGGAAGATCATTAAAACAGGGCAAAGGTCCATGTACTATGACTACCGTTAGAGACTTAAAAGAAGCTCTTAAATTCTTGGGAGAGAAGCCTAAATTTGAACGTCAACTTGAATTTGCTTCCCTCTTGACCGATTATTTTAAAAATAAGGGAATTACTCCTATTGTCGTAGGCGGGTTATCGGTTGAAATCTATACCCGAAATGATTATCACACCCATGATATTGATTTCGTGAGTGAGCGTTGGGATTTATTTGATGAACTTCTTACTAAATTAGGGTTCCAGCGCACTCAACGGGAATGGTATCATGTAGAATCTGAGATTGCCGTTGAAGTCCCCTCAAACAAGCTGGAAGGGAGTCTTGATCGTGTGTATGAGATCTCCCTTCCTAATGGGAAGGTACTGTACGTCATAGGTGTAGAGGATATCATTATTCATCGAATCGAAGGGATTGCTTTTACCCTAAAGTACCCGGAAGAGGATGAAGATTACGAATGGGCGTATAGAATGTTTTTAATTCACAAAGATGATATAGACCTGGATTACTTGATTCAACAAGCCAAACAAGTGAATATTTACCCTCTTATTGAACCGTGGTTTGACTCGAAAGAACTTACAGAGACATGATCTGTGGGTTCTTTTTTTGCTCTCTTCGTCATAAAGGTTCAATAGCTGAGCCATACTAGTCTTAGCAAGAGGTGGGGGAGCGTTGAAAAAAGTGAAACTAGAGGATCTAAATCATCGAATTGAGTCCAACAGAAAAGAAGCGAATAAGCGCATTGCGGAAAGTCGAAACGGAAGACGAAAGCGAACTAGAGGTAGAACAAAAGGAGAGAAAGAAGCATTGGACGTCCTATCGGTCAAGCGTTGGAAAAAAGCTGAGGAAGAAGGACTGATTAAGAAACTAGGAGATAGGAAAATGTTTTATGACCATCGGTCCGCCAACTAACGCTTATGCTTTTGAGGGATTGATAACAGGAAGAAAATTCCAACATGAATTCCGTGGCCAAAAGGCCCTTTTCCTTGTAAAAATCGTCTAGAAAAAAGAATCTATTTAGGTGTTGAACGTTTACGTAAACGTTGATGTTTACGTTTGTCTTTCTTAAGAAAGACAGGTCTTTAAAACGTCTAAAGGGTTTATTGATTGTACGTCTCCTATAGATGGTGGTGATCGTCAAATTGTAGTTGTTGATCATGAACATCTCCCCTACGTATACTCCCTCTAAAGTACTACCTTGCCTCATTCGTTACATTTCTAGTGACATGTATGATGCTTAAAGAGAAGTGGCCGACGACGAGTCGAAGTTCAATAGCAAAATGGATTGTTCACACAAAGGAAAGCAGACCAACGTCTGCTTTTTTATTTTGGTTATTTTTCCTTTTGCACTCCGAATCGTAAAACGTCCCACATTTTCTAACCTTGCAGCAGGCAGGACACCCGAACCTTTCCTGCTGCAAGCTAAGAAAATGAAAAAGGAGTCCATAACCTTTCACGGCATATCCTCGCTTCGCTACGGTATTCCATGGAATTATGGACTCCTTTTTATGGGCGTTTTGAGATTCTCCATAGCAAAAGGGAAAAATAATTCCCTTTTGGGGAACCCCCTTCGTTTCGGAGTTCCAAAAGAAAAATAAGGAGGAGAAAATCATGAGTAAAAAAATTTATGAAATGATTACCAACCAAATGATTGAGAAGTTGGAGCAGGGAGTTGTCCCTTGGAGAAAACCTTTTAGAAATGGCATGGCGGTTAATTGGAAAACACAAAAACCTTATCGAGGTATTAATACCATGCTTTTGGATGGCGGAGAATATGCCACCTTTAAACAGATCAAAGAAGCTGGCGGCAAGGTAAAGAAAGGGGAAAAATCTCATATTGTGGTGTTTTGGAAGATGCTTCACGTCGCAGATCAAGAAACGGAAGAAGATAAAAAGATTCCTTTGCTTCGTTATTATCGAGTGTTTGAAGTCGGCTCTCAAGTTGAAGGGTTAGAAACGAAACGAACCGTTGAAACGTTCGAACATGATCCCATTGAAGAAGCTGAAAAGGTCAAAGAAGAATATTTCAATGCCCCTTCTTACACCTTTGTTAGTGGCCGAGCCTACTATGTGCCGTTTGAGGATCGGATCAACGTCCCTCCTAAAGAAGATTTTGAGGACATTCACGAATATTACAGCACCTTATTTCATGAAATGGTGCACAGCACCGGTCATAAGAACCGACTCCACCGAGAAGGGATTACTGGAGAAATTCGCTTTGGCAGTAAGAACTACAGCAAAGAAGAATTGATTGCTGAGTTAGGAGCTTCGATGCTTTGCGGGGTAACCGGGATTGAAAATCAAACGATTGATAATAGCGCCTCTTATATTCAATCATGGTTGCGGAAATTAAAAGACGATAAAACTTTAATTGTAAGTGCTTCTCAAAAAGCACAAAAAGCCAGTGATCACATACTACGTACTGAATTTCATTAAAAGTGGCCTGCATGGGTCGACCATGCAGGCTACTACAGTGGAACATCACACAAACATTTACGTAAACATCAACGTTTACGTAAATGTTTCCATCTTAAAGGGATAACTCTCAAAGAAAGAATTCAATAGGGATAAAGGAGGAACATGAATTGAAGACGTGTGCTTATTGTGGAACTCCACTTAAACAAATAACAAAGGGGTATTTCTGTGATTTTTGTGACATGCAGCTAAAGGTATCGCAGGTAAAAGAAAATCATGAGCGAGTGAGCGTCAGGATACGAGAATTCGCTTTAGAGAGCTATATTCATAAATCCACACCGGAACTTATGAAGCTTTCTACCTTTGAATTGTTGGATTTGTTGAAAAAAGCCAGAACGGAGCGTGGTACAATGTATCATCAGAATCTTGTGTTTCATAAGGTTATGGATATTTCGGAGGATCGCCAGTACGAGGAATATGAAAAGGTTTCCGGTGAGGCATACACATATATGACGAGAAAAATGTTTGTATTAGAGAATTTAGTTTACGAACGACTTGGATATATACCAACACGGATCACAGAGCGTTACCTGATCCAATATATAGAAAAAATCCAGAAAGGAAAAAGGGGGACAATGAAAATACGCACCACAAAAATATAACAAACGTAAACATCAACGTTTACGTTTGTTATATTTAAAGAAATTGATAGGGGGTGTTTTTTGAAAGATAACGCCCTCTCATTCGTATCCTATACCATCACCTTTTGAGTGAATATCAACAAAAGCGCAAACGTCAACGGTTGCGCTTTTTCCTTGAGAAAATGGGGAGCTCCGAAATGTCCGGGTAGAGATATTGCTTCCCTAGTCCTGCGTGTTGTCTATGTTTTGTTTAAGTTCATTCAAGCTCTCCAAAGTAGGTTGTATCCATTCTTTCATCTTTTCCACGTCAGGGGAGTCTTTTTTTGCTTCATCAATAAGTGGGTAAAGGCTTTCCTCTATTTTCGCATATTGATCTGGAAATTGTTCCTCTACTTTCTTTTCAATTTGGTCCCAATTTTCCTCAAGTGTTTTTCCTTCTTCATTAATTGTATTGGCATCTGCTGAATCTTCTAAGCTACTATTCAATTGCTCGACGGAGTTAATGACAGTATCAACGCCAGATACAAACTCCGTATCTTCCCCTTCATTACCGGTTTCTTCCGAAGTTTCCTCATTGGATTCCTGGGTTTGCTCCTCTGAAGAATCTGTATTTTCTTGATTATCCGATGTACCGCAAGCCCCTAGAATTAAGCCAAGCACTAAGATAAAGCTGAAGGAATAATAGTGTTTCATATAAATGCCTCCTCATTAGATGATTTGAATTCAGAAAGAGTATTCCCATAATATTCTAGATAAAACGAGGCCAATAGAACTAATGACGAATTTAGGTTATGTAATGATATAATTTCTTAATAGTTATCTAGTAGTATGGGCACTGTGAAACCCCTTTGTATTCCTTTTTATCTGAGTGATAGTAAACGCTATATAAAATCAAATGGACGTCTATAAAATTTACGTAAATGTTTGTGTTTTTATTAAAAGGGGGGTTAGAGAAGATTAATAATCCAACCACATTCTTTCATAGAGTTTTGAATAGATGGATACATCATTAACTGACTGATGTGATCAAGCAATTAAAATAAAAGGATTGTAAAAGATATATTGTTACTAATGTGAACAAAAAACACAAACGTAAACATCAACGTTTACGTTTGTGTTTTTCTAAAAATCTCATTTTTAAACAAATGCACCTACATAAACGTTAGTTGGAAATTAGATGATGTGGGGAAATAGAAAAAATGTCATTGGGACAATCCTTCTTTTTGTTATTCGATCTCTTTCAATAAGTTTTGGAGGTCTTCTACCTGTTTTTCAATTTGTCCGATTGTATAAGTTGCATTACGCTTGAACAGAGATATAATACTTTGCCCGTAAGTGGTTCCAGGCACAGCCCATTTCCCATTTAATTGAGTCCATGTTGTGGCACTTCCACGTGTCACAAGGTCAAATCTAGGGTCTACTTTTTCATATCCTGGAGGGATATTTTGTTTAGAACTGTAAGCGAATAAATGTTGAATATGAGCGTGCACTCCTTCTTCCGGTGTTTTAAAAGTTGCACCAGGATTCCCCGGTCCTGTAGCTCCGATGCCAGCAAAGTTATTTTGGTTCTTGTCTACTAGACCTGTAAAGCGAAAATAGTCTGTTTCATGCATGGCTTGGGCATAAGCAACGTCTCCCCGAACCCCGTAGATGGCCCCATACTTTATATAATGTTCCCCTAACAATGGCGCATTAGGATTAACTGTTTTTACAAAATGATCGAGCTGAAAGGCGTTTAGTAGAGAGACTCCCTGGATCGTAAATCTTTCTTCAGGGGTGGGCGGAGGCGGAGTTGGCGGCGAAACAGTGTCACTTATAATATAAGCGTCGGTAATACCAGCAGCTTTTAAAGCTTCTACTTGAAGTTCAGCATTTTCTCTGCTAGCAAAAGCTCCAGCTTGAACACGATAATATTGAACACCAGAGATTGTGGTTGGAACTATAAATGAGCTAATTTTTCTTTGGCTAAGGTATTCAACGCGATCTTCTGCGTTCTTTCTTTCGGTAAACGAACCTGCAATAACCTTAAAAAGTCCATCAGGGGAAGTTTTAACTGATAAGTTAAGTGCCCTTGCGACTCCTTGGCCTATAGCAATGGAAACGTCATTAATGAACGTATTGTTCCTAAGAAGGGAGAGATCTCGATTATTATCAACAAACAATACCTCTAATAACAAAGCAGGCATTCTGGTCTCTCTAAGAACATGGAAGTTCGCTCTTTTTTTCCCGCGATTCGTAACGTTATATTTTGAAGCGATAGCATTTATGATCTGATTGTGAATGACATCTTGATAGGTATGCGTAATTGTAGAAACAGTACCATTAAAGATAAAGCTTTCAAATCCGGTTCCCCCACCTGCATTATTGTGAATAGATAAGAAAAAATCAGCATTTTGAGCATTAGCCAGATCGGAACGTGCTTGTAAAGAGACGGTTGTGTCATTCCCTCTCGTCATAACAATTTTAACTTCGTAGTTTTCAAATAAAAAATCTCTAACCTTACTAGCAATCGATAAGTTAAAGTTCTTCTCAAAGTAACCTTGAGATGTAGCTCCTGAATCTGTGCCTCCATGTCCGGGATCAATTACTATGGTTTTCATACTTAATTATTCTTCCTTTCAAGAGTATGGTACTAGTATATGCATGGATTAGAGACTTGTATGGACCGTAAGAAATCTTGCAATCTCATAAAAATAAGAGGCTGGATTCTCATAACAATATTTACGTAAACGTTTGTATTTGTGGGGATGGCTATAAATAAAGTGGATACAAATCATAAGTCTTCAAGTAATCTTCTCCACCTAATCTAGGTTGAGGATCGGAAGGCAGCGGTTTTTGATGGGTTCTGACCGCAAACCTTTAGCAACGGAAGCAAGTTGCGGACGGCGGTAGTAAGATTGATTAATCCCCATAAAAAAACAAACGTAAACATCAACGTTTACGTTTGTAGTGCTGAACTTTTATGATAAAAATTGGCGAAGAGCCTCATTGACGATTCGGGTTTTTTCCCCCTTCTCTTTTCCTGCTTGGCTATCTAATTGCTTGATGATGTCATTTTCAATGTAAAATGTAGCTCGTTTATATTTGTCCTCAAATTTTTTCTTTTTTTGAGGCGCAGCCTTTTTCTTCTCTTGTTTAGGCTCTTCTTTTTGAAATAGAGAGTCATGGGCTTTATTTAATTGTTTTTCATTTTTTTCTGCGCTAGAATTTCTTCTATTTAATAAGTTACTGTATTTGTCTTTCTTTGACACGATGGATCAACTCCTTAATAAAACTCTGATATGGGGCAAGAGCATCACGGTCAGCTTTTAATCGGTTTTGAATGCCTTCAATAGAAAACTCTTTGATTCGGCTCCTGCGACGAATGACCGATTCAAAAACAAGATCTTCAAAGTCTTCTTTGGCCTGATCTAATATAGATGAATCAATGGTGGCTCGAGCATCCAACATGGTTGTAAGAATGCCGGCTAAAACTAAATCAGGATTTGTATTAGCTTGAGCCCCTGCTAAAAATTCTAAGTAACGATCTAGCGCATCATAACAAAAAGGTTCTGATTGCAGCATAACGACCGCATAATCTGAAGCTGTCAGTCCATTAATGGTATGATCTCCTAGATTTGGAGGTAAATCAATCAGGATAAAATCATACTCTTCTTTTACTACATCTAATGTTTCTCTCAGTAAATCAGTGGGTTTTCCTTTATACTCTCTATAGATATAACGTGGCAGTATAGAAAGAAAATCTTCTGCAGGTAAAATATCTAAGTTGTCACGCACGCGATGTATGTAGGGTACTGGGTCCTTCTCTTGTAATGCCTGTAATACGGTGTGTTCTGTAAAATCATAAATGTTTTTTTGGGTAAGCATCCCTGTCAGGTTTCCTTGGCTATCAAAGTCAACTGCGAGTACCCGATATCCCATGTCTGCTAAGAGATAACTAGAAATAGCTGTTGTGGTTGTTTTTCCTACCCCACCTTTTTGGATACCGAAACTTATGGTCGTCCCCATAATCTCCCTCCTTCAAACTTTTTCTTCATACTATCATAACACAAACGTTTACGTAAATGTTTGTCATTTTAATACTTACCTGGTCTTCAATTTATGCTTTTGATCAAGAGTGTTTATATATAGGATTCACAAACGTAAACATCAACGTTTACGTTTGTAATTATTGTATTATTTTCAAAGACGTTTTATGGAGATATTCCTTTTTATAAAAGACCTTTCTTTTTCTACCCCACTTGTTTATCTTTATTACATATTGTTAAGTTATTACACCGTAGTCTTTGCTTAAGGTTAATAACGTTTTTTATGAGGCTTCAAAAGAGATACATTTTTTCTTTCACTTGCCTCTAAGTTGCAGGAGAATTCATATAAGATGGAGAAATTAAAGATAAACATATCGGAGGTGTTGTAGATGATCACTTACGGTGAATTGTTGAAGCGTTTTGACTCAGGAGAAAAACAAGTAGACATAGCCAAAGATATTGGGGTTGATCGCACCAGTCTTCCCCGATCGTTGAGACGGGTGGGATTCCGTTCGGATGGTCATGGACCCACACGTAAGTGGGTATATGCTGGGGATCGTCCAGAGCATGAGGTTTTATCTATGTCTTTAATATTCGGGAAAGCATCTAAAGAACAAGTAGATGCAGCAAAAATTCCAGAAAGCCAGAAAGCTGGAATTCCAGAAAGCCAGAATTCCAGAAAACCAGAAAGCCAGAATTCCAGAAAACCAGAAAGCCAGAAAGCTGGAATTCCAGAAAACCAGAAAGCCAGAAAACCAGAAAGCCAGAAAGTTGGAATTCCAGAAAGCCAGAAAGTTGGAATTCCAGAAAGCCAGAATTCTGGAAAACCAGAAAGCCAGAAAGTTGGAATTCCAGAAAACCAGAATTCCAGAAACGTAGTGAACCTGAAAAAAGTTACTTATATTATAGAGGAATCCATACATGAGGAAATCCAACTAAGAGCTTTAAAAGAGAAAAAGAGGGTGTCAGAGATCGCCAATATTTTGTTGAAACAAGCACTAAAGAAGGGATAACGAAGGATAACACTTTTTTGATTATATTACAAAAAACACTTCCTCCTACACCTTGTTTCCTATTGATTTCCATCTAACCAAGAGATAGACTAAAGATGTAAAAAATCCCCTTAATTAGGAGGTTTCTTATGAATCAATATCATAAAGGTCAAACCATCCAAAAGAGATGTGTAAGTTGCTTTAATGACAGAATGAAAATAATTAAAGTAAGAGAGCACCACCTAAACGAAAAGTCTATTTATGTTCTTTATACTCAATGTCCTGAGTGCAGGGCAGATGCCATTAAGTTAGCTCCGGAAGACCTTCAAGTCTCATAATTAAAAATGATATTGATTCGGCATCTTGATTCTATCTATAAAAAGATGCCATTTTTATTGTCCATTTTTTTATAAGTTCTCTATTGATTCCAACCTCTATCCTAGCTGGGAACTACTTTCAAGCTAAATGACCTGTTGTTTAATAGAAAGATGGGGATTACCGTTTAAATGCGCATACTTCTTGACATTTTAACTTCCTAAAATAAAACAAACGTAAACATCAACGTTTACGTTTGTGAGGTGTCTCATATATTTGTGAAAGTCTATCTTAACGTTTGTTCAGTCTCAGGATCATTCTCTTTTCGAGTAGCAAATAATCGAGACCAGAACCCTGGCTTTTGTTTTTGTTCCATCATTTCTTTCATGGTTTTCATTAGCCGTTCATCTCTTCGATTCTCTTGCTGTAGCATATGTTCCTTTGACGTTTCATTGGTTTCCTGGATGTTGTTCAATTGTTCTTTTAATTTTTCATACTCTTTTTTTCGTTCTTGGTTCTGTTTATGGAAGGATTCATTTTGTTCTATCAATAGTTGATTCTGCCTTTGGATCTCCTTGAAAAAAGCTTCATATCCGTCAATCCTCGTGTTTACGATAGGTTTCGGCATCACGTCATTTGGTACGTCGTCTATCGTTCTGATGGGTGCGGAATTTTGTAGTACTTCTCGAATGCGTTCTGGAGGTTCTCCAGCTTCTTTCATTCTCTCAATAATACTAAAAACCTCTAAGGCCACTTCTTCGTAACGCATGTTTCTCCCGCGTCCTACAGACGGCAGAAATTCATAAAATTGATTTTTCCATGACTGTAGGGTAGTGCGGGGGCGTTTCATCTTTTTAGCAATTTCAGCAAGTGTGTACGTGCGCTCGTAATCGATCTTCGTCACCTTCCCTCGTAATGTAGTCGTTTCATCGGCACAAGTCATTCTATCGACTTAATAAGTTGTCTTATATATTCGTCACATCGTCATTTGTTTCCTTTTAAGAAATATAGGAGGTTTTGATACTTTAGGGTGAAGCTTGTATATGTACAGGCGAATGATTTGATTTAAAAAATTTGGCCAATTTTTCTTAAGATCATGGCCTAACATAACCCTTAAGGTGTTTGCCCTTTTTTATAACAATTGTAAATACCACGATCCGTTTGTCTAACCGTACGTAAAATAAATAAACGTTTATTTTGGATAAAGCTGTATTTTGAATCAGCTACTTTTCTTCTTATGATAGTTGGAAGGTCGGAATAAACGTAAATTTAATTACTAAAGGGAGGCAAAAACATGCCGGAGAAAAAAGGAAATAACAAGTGGGTGTATTTACCCATTGAAACTAAAGTAAGGGAATTAGATGCAAAGTTACTTTTAACGTATTATGCTGTCCAGCAAGGCTATCGAGTGGTTTTAGGGCTGTCCGGGATGGTGGAACAAGCTCTGGAGTATTTGCCCAAAGGTATTTTTCTTGATAAAGGTTATACCTGTGTAGATAAAGTAAGAAGGTTTGAAATGGCTAAAAGTAAAGGCCACACAGTAGTCAACCTCGAAGAAGAAGGCTTCCCGCTAACAGAAAAAGAATTATATCTCAAAAAACATGTAAGCCGAGAGAGTTTAGACTTGCTTGATTATGAACTATGTTGGGGAGAGGTTCAAAAAAATACCATTATTAGGGCTTACCCAGGAGTAAGGAACAAGTGTTTGATTACCGGGAATCCACGCCTAGATCTATTGAAGAAAAAGTACAGGACTTTGTTTGAAAAAAAAGCATTAGCGATCAAGAAGAAGTATGGGGATTTTATCCTTGTTAACACCAGATTCCCTCTCTATACAAAATCAATAAACGATGATGGAACCCTCAATAGAAAAGTGGTCGCTAATCTTCGAAAAGCTTATGGAGAAAAAATTCATAAGAAAATGACGAGGGAATATAAAGACTTTATCATCATGATCAAAAAAGCTAGTACGAGGTATCCCAATCTTACCTTTGTGATTCGCCCCCATCCGAGTGATAAGTTTAATGTGTACCAACAAGATTTAGTAGAGTGCAAGAATGTATATGTTGTCCATGAAGACAATGTCGTCAATTGGATTATGGCTTCAAAACTTGTCATTCATACGGGCTGTACGACAGGTGTGGAAAGCTTCCTGCTTGAAAGACCTGTGATTTCCTATGTAACTACTGTAGAGGACACATTTGATCTACCTAATGAACTTTCCATAAAGGTTCATAATCTAGATGAATTATTTCAATTTATGGATCATGAGATGGACAGTTATAACTTCCATCGCCACAAATTTAATGAAGACAAAAAATTAGAATTATTATCTAAGCATTATGCTGCTGCTCGGGAAAGCTATGCCTATGAAAACATCCTCCAAGTATTAAATAAACTTCCCGTAGCTGAAAGTCCTCTCACTCGCGTTCCTCGACATACCCCTTTGCTTAATAAACTAAGGAAAGAATCAAACAAACGAATCTACCAGGTCAATACGATTGTAAAACAGAAGTTTCCCCATTTGACAGTTCATGAAATTGAAGATTTTTTCAAGGCACTGAATCATATTGAAAAGGCTAATCACCCAATCGTGATCCGTAAATTACACGATAAACTATTTGAGATTACACCAGGTTAACCCAAATTTCATGTATGGAGCAAGTTGTGAAGTCATTCACATCTATCATCTAAAACACCTCTTCTTTTATAGGGGTGTTTTTTCGTGACCGATCGAGTCATAGTCAAAGCATAAAATGAATAAGTTTGTAAGTGTGTTCTTTACAGGTGGGCCTAAAAATGCCCGTATATTTTTAAAGTACATGAACCGTAGGGGGGAAGGGGACTCCAATGAAAAAAATTTTGGTTTTAGGCGGCACCCGTTTTTTTGGAAAACAACTCATAAATAGATTACTAGAATCCGGGAATAAAGTGACGATAGCCACTCGTGGTTTGACAAGTGATCCTTTTGGAGATGAAGTCGAGCGTTTAATCATTGATCGTACGCAACAATCCACTCTTTTAAAAGCTTTTAAAAACAAGAGTTGGGATATCGTTTACGACCAAACTTGTTATACCCCAAAGGAAGCCTTTGATGCTGCCTCTTCCTTAGAAGGAAAAGTGAAACGGTATATTTTGACTTCCTCTCAAGCTGTCTATCCATTTGGGATAAACCAAAAGGAAGAAGCCTTTAATCCCCATCATTTTTCTTTTAAGTATCGCACGAAAAAGAGCTATCAAGGTTATGCTGGATATCAGGAAGGAAAAAGAGGATCTGAATCTGTATTACTTAATCATGGAAAATTTGAAGTGGTGGCTGTTCGCTTTCCTATCGTCGTTGGTCAAGGAGATCATACGAAAAGGTTAGAGTTTCATATGAATAAAGTATTAAAGAATGAACCCATTGGTGTTTCTAATATAAATGCAAGATATAGTTTTATCCATTTTGCGGAGGCTGCTGATTTCTTATGTAAAATGGGTGCATCCCCATTTACCGGAGCCATTAACCCAGGCTGTCGAGAAGATCTTTCTATAGGGGAACTTCTCAAGAAAATACAGCAACAAACGAGGTTGCCTGTCAATATTACAAGTAGGGTCACCGGAGAAAATGCTTCCCGGTATGAATTAGATGGATCGTGCTCCATTAACACGGACAGAGCCACAAGTTTAGGGTTTACTTTCTCGACGATTCACCAAACGTTTGATCCTCTCATTGAATTTTATTTTAAACAAATGAAAAACTAGGCTCATCTCTCTTTGATAAAAGTAAAGTCTTAATAGAACGGGGGCAAAAAAATGGATCCAACCGTGGTTATCGATCAAACCCCACTAGGAAATGCTCGTACGTATATTGTGGCCGAGGCAGCATCCAATCACGACGGGGATCTCAAGCAGGCAAAAGAGTTAATCAAGGTGGCCGCTGAAGCTGGGGCCGATGCTGTGAAATTTCAATTGTTTCAAGCGAAACAACATTATTCCAGATACACCCCTGATTTTAAGTACTTAAAGAAACACAGAAAGTCTACTTTTAAGATTATAGAATCCTTAGAATTAAATAGGGAGTGGATTTTAGAATTAAGTAGATATGCCGAATCTACAGGCATTACGTTTTTATCAACCGCCTGTGATTATGAAGCTGTTGATTTACTCGGCAAGTTAAATATAGCCGCCTTTAAGGTATCCTCTTTCGATTTACCGGACCTTTCCTTAATCAAGCATATGGCTCGTTATCAAAAACCGGTGATCCTTTCTACGGGGATGGCTAATTATACGGATATCCAAGCTGCTATCAATAGCTGCTTAGAAGTAGGGAATCATCAAATCGTCCTTTTGCAGTGTACCTCCCTTTATCCAGCTCCGGTGGACTTATCCAACTTAAAGGCGATTCAAACCATGCGGCAGGCATTCGGGTGTTTGGTGGGTTATTCTGACCATACCATTGGAGATCATATCCCTTTAGCATCCATTCCTTTAGGAAGCTGTCTCCTTGAAAAACATTTCACTATAGATCGAAGCCTGACGGGACCGGATCATCCATTTGCTATGGAACCTAATGAGCTTCAAGCGATGGTGGCGAAAATTAGAGACGTAGAGAAGGCTTTAGGGGATGGCCTCAAAAATGGCCCTCGTAATCAAGAAGTAGAAATGTTTGATAAAGGCAGAAGAAGCTTGCATACAACAAGAAACATAGCTAAAGGAGACATCATTAAAGAGGAAGACTTATGCATAAAGCGACCAGGATACGGAGTTTCTCCTCAATTTTATAAACATTTGGTTGGAATGACGGTGAAGAAGAACATAAAAGAAGATCATTGGATTTGTTGGGAGGATTTTAAATGACCCAGAGAACCGTGTTTATTACAGGAGCAGG
The DNA here is from genome assembly GCF_902809865.1 of Halobacillus sp. Marseille-Q1614. Lineage (NCBI taxonomy): Bacteria > Bacillati > Bacillota > Bacilli > Caryophanales > Bacillaceae > Halobacillus > Halobacillus sp. Marseille-Q1614. The sequence continues at coordinate 20,427 of NZ_CADDWH010000002.1, forward strand.
GGGGGCTGCCGTTCCTGGATTGATTAAACTTTTAAAGCAGAAAGGAATTCGAGTCATCGCAGGAGACATGGTCCGGCATGCGGTTGGCTTATATATAGCTGATAAAGGATTTATTCTGCCAGCTGGAACTTCCTCTCACTTTTTTCCCACTCTAAAAAAAATTTGTCGTGAAGAAAAGGTAGATGCGGTTATTCCTTTGGTTGATGAGGAGCTATTGAGTGCTATAAAACTCGAGGAGGAGGGGCATCTCCCTGTTCTTTTGCCTCAAAGAAATTTCACAGCGCTATGTTTGGATAAATATCAGTTAATGAATCAGTTAGCCCGGCATCAAATTCCTGTACCGAAAACCAAACTGGCCAGTGAAGGGTGCGAAGGTTTGCTTTTCCCGATCATTGCAAAACCACGAGTAGGGAGAGGAAGCCGTGGGGTGAAAGTGCTAAAAACAAAAGAAGATTTCCAGGCGTACTGTAATGGTTTAGATCAATTGTCATCCATCTTAGTACAAGAATATATTCCTGGAAAGGAATTTACGGTTTCTGTGGTGGTTTGGCGTGATGGCGAAGTCCAAAGTGTCATTCCTAAAGAAATTGTTCACAAACAAAATATCACAAAAATGGCGGTGACCCGAAGAAACGAAAAAGTGATCCGTATTTGTTCAAAAGTTCAGAAAGAGATGAAAGCTAATGGGCCATTCAACGTTCAATTAAAACTCGACCCTCATGGGGAACCTTATATATTTGAGATTAATCCGCGTTTTTCAACCAGTGTCTCGTTAACGATAGCAAGTGGAATAGACGAACTAAATGTGTTGTTAGATCAGGCCTTAACAGGAAGGAAAGCATCAGCTCCCCTGGTATGGAAGGAAGGGATCGTTTTGCTTCGGCAATCGTTGGATGAATGTATCTCAGAAGAAGATTTTCTAAACCGTCAAACAAATATAGAGTGATCCATGGAGAGAGGTTCTGCTTGGGAAGGGTGAAGGCAATGATTGAAAAAATGGAACAAATCGTGTTAAAAGCTGGGGAGCTCCTCCTGGATCAGTCCCTTAATGGGAAGAAGGGGCACTGGGAAGGAACGCAGTTTAAAGCCAAAGCTGATCGGTTGACCCACCATAATTTAAAGCAGGCTTTACAAGACATGGATGGTGCGATTCCTGTGATCAGCGAAGAAGACCCGATGTCCTTGGTCCACCATAGGCCGAAAAAGTATTGGTTAATCGATCCTATTGATGGAACGGCCAGTTTTGCTCAGGGCTATTCGGGTTTCGTCACCCAAGTGGCTTTAATCGAAAATCACCAGCCGATCATGGCTGCAATTTATGCGCCCAAATTGGATGACCTTTACGTAGCTGTGAAGGGTGAGGGGGCCTCTCTTAACGGATCTAAACTCAAGCTTAGGAAAAGCAAAGAGATCTCTTCTGTCATTGATAACACCCCTTCGCCCCAAGGCATAGCAAAAGCTGTGTATGATCATTTCTCATGTTCGCGCTATGTGGAATGTGGGAGTATTGCCTTAAAGATTTGCAAAGTAGCCGATGGAACGGCCGATTTGTTCATAAAAGATGTGGAGGTCAAAGACTGGGATGTGGCGGCCCCTCATTTGATCCTCGAAGAGGCAGGGGGAGCTCTCACCGATATACAAGGAATGGCGTTTAATTATAAGGGCCCCTATAAAAGGGATGGAGTCGTAGCGTCCCATTCTCCTATCCAGGGTAAGAAAGTGATCGGATGGTACAAAGGCGAGTATCGAGAGGAGCAACAGAATTGAACATATTAGTGATTGCGGCTCATCCAGATGATGAAATATTAGGCTGTGGGGCGACGATGGCTAAGCATGTCAAGGATGGGGATCAAGTCTACGTGGCGATCTTAGCCGAAGGCATTACCAGTCGCGATAAAACGAGGAACCGTTCGAAAAATGAAGAAGAGTTAGAGAAACTTGCTCGAGAGGCTAACAAAGCGAATCAAGTGATTGGCGTAACCGAGTTAAAGCTTTATGATTTCCCCGATAACCGAATGGATTCCATCCCCCTTTTAGATATCATTAAAGTAGTGGAGGAATTGATCGACCAATATCAACCAGACATTGTTTATACTCATCACATTGGTGATGTAAATACAGACCATCGGCATATTCACCAGGCAGTTATTACAGCCTGCCGTCCTATTCCCAACAAGCATAAAGTGAGAGAACTGTTATTTTTTGAGGTGACTTCCAGTACAGAATGGCAACCTATAGAGGCCAACGCTTTTACACCGAACTGGTTTGTGGATGTATCGGATACGATAGATCTGAAGCTGAATGCTTTAGAGCAATACAACAATGAGATGAGGCCTTGGCCACATGCTCGATCCGTTAAAAATTCCCTTTATTTATCTGGTTTGCGCGGGGCTACCATAGGAGTCGAAGCTGCCGAAGCTTTTATGTTAGGCCGCAAATTGCTTTAAATCATTCCTTCGTTTAGCCATCAATCGGTGGGGAAGGAGAAACCGATGGATCATAATCAACGCTTATATGCACTTAGACATTTAGAAGAACGTGATTTAAGTAAGGTATTACAATGGAGAAACTCTGATCGGGTGCGTCCCCATATGTTTCACGATCATTTTGTAAGTCAAAAAGAACATGAGCAATGGTTTTCTTCTTTAGATAAAAATAAGGATCTTTTTTTTATCTTTGAGTATCAACAGTCCCCTGTGGGGGTGGTTTATTTCAAGATGGAAAGCCTGCGGAACCCTTTTGGAATGAGGAAGGGGAGAGGACTGGGCACGTTATGCTATTGGGGGTTTTACTTAGGGGAAGCCAATGTGCCGAAAGGAACTGGCACGTATATGGGGGTTTCAGGGTTGGATTTAGCGTTTGAACATTTAGGGATAAGGAAATTATATGCCGAAGTCATCGCTTTAAATGAGAGGAGTATCCGGTTTCACCAAAGACTTGGTTTTAAGGAAGAAGGCGTATTAAAACAACATCATTTAAAAAACAACCAATATGTAGACGTCATCTCTTACGCCATATTTAAAGACCAGTGGGAGGGGCATAAGAGAACCCTCGGTTCTGAAGGATAAGGATGATCAACTCCAGTGGTTCCTTTTATATAAGGGAGAGCAAGACAAAAAGATGAGATTCCCCCTATAGGATCTCATCTTTTTGAAAAAGTTCAAGTCAACCAAGGTGCTCAACCCTTACTTAAATGTATGTTATGGATAAGGGATTTGTGCAAACACTTTTTCGATGATGGCAAACTCCTTCGGAAAAATTTAAAACTTCTTCATCCCGTCGGATAAAGAAGTTAGGTTATAAAATATATATATAATAAATGAATAATTGCGTTTTAAAAATAGACCGTTCTGGTATCTTAATCGGAGGAGATAACAATAATGGTCTATATTGTTTTTTTCTTTCCACAGCATCCCCCTAAACGGACTGTGGAATTAGTAGACGACGAGGTTTTTCTCACGACCGGTCTGCCTGAAATTACACGGATTTTTTTCCCGTTTGCGCTTTTTTTCCTGGACTTCATAACAATCAACTCCCTAGGTTGGTGATATTGTTATTATAGTCAATTCTAGGAAAAAGGCTCGGGCTATAGCGAGTGATCAATGAAAAAGGGGCATTCTTCATATGTAGAGCCTTGAATGTCAAACCATTTTGTTAGGGGAGTTGGTGTTTTAAAGGATAGGATCACCATTTTAACGGTCGGATCGGGGTGATTCTTAATATCATACATAGAAGGAACAGGTGCTGTTGTCGGGTGTGAGTGATAGACAGCCAGTACCTGTTCTCCCAATTGAGTGATTCTTGCTACCGTTTGTTCCACCACTTGTTTACTTACAAAAAAACGGTGCGCAGTCTTCCATTCGTTTTCTAGCGGCCAGATCGCCTTAATGAAGTTTCCCTTTCCTGACAATAACCCGCATGCTTCATAGGGTAAACAAGATTTCCCGTGGACGAGCATTGAATCATAAATAGCTGGAGGGACATGAATCTGTTTCCTATTCATGGGTTAGCCCTTCTTTTGAAAAATCGAAAAGAGGGAGGCAAACTCTAATTTTTTATCCTCTGTTTCTACGGATGAGTCCTGTTCAGACGAAGTTTTCTTGATGTGCTCTGTAGAAGATTTAGCGTTATCTTGAGAAAATGATTGGCTGGTGCTAGTAGAGGGCTTCGTAAATGCAACTGGCTTTTGTTCTTGTTGAACGTTTTGAGATCGGTCCACATTCTCTTTTACTGGCGATCCCATTAAAGGTTCCTTATTGATGGTTGAAGGGGCATCATCAGCAACAGAGGAGAAAGGTTTGTGGCTGAACTCCTCTTCAGGTTCAGCTTTTTTTTTACCGGATTGGTTCTTAGAAGTAATGATGTTCTTATTCACTTGAGAAGGATTCTGTTGGAACGTTCTTCTTTTTTGTGTATTCCCCTTATGGAGGGTGTTCTCCATCGCAGAAGGTGGAGTTGCTCTGCTGCTATTGTTCCGATTTCGGACATAGCTAAAATTTTGTCTTTCTGGCATATTAGGATATCTTTGAACCGGATCCTGCCCTGAATATCTAGAGGATTGCAGCATGTTTTGTAGTTGGCGATATTCGGACTGCCTAGGGGCTGGGGCTTGTTGTTTCGCATGACTGTTTAATGGAGATATTTGTTCTTGCAGTTCCGTAATTTGTTCAGTGATACTATTTATTTGTCGTCGTTCGATATATTGATTTTGATTAATTTCCGACACTTTATCCGCTAGACGATTGATCTGGTTAAGGTCCAATTTATCCAACATCCTATATATATCTTGTTTCAATTCTCTGACTGTAGCAGAAATTTCATCCACTCTATCGGATAGATCAGAGTCTTCTTTTCTATACTCCGCCATACGTTTCTCAAAATTTTCTTCCATAACCTTCATGTCTCCCTTTGATTTCAAATGTTGGGCGTTCGAAGGGGTACTATCGTCTTTCTCCTTTGGTTGGTAGTCAAGTATTGGACTATGGTCCTTAGTTTCTATCGCCTGTTCATAAATGGCAAGTTTTCGTTTTAACTGTTCAATATCCTTAATGTTATATAACTTGTATTGATGCATCACTTATCACCCTTTTTACCGCCCATTAGTATACTATTGAAACCCTAACAATCCGTTACACATCTCAAGGCGTGAATTTAATTCATTTCTTAAAGTATATTTATAAAAATTCGCATTTATCTCGGCAATAATCAGCTAACTCATTATACAGTATCGTGAGTAGTGCATAAGCTACGTATGAACCAAAAAAATCTTATTCGGAGGTGTTTGCAATTATGCAAGCAAAAAATTTAACTGGGGGCCAAGAGCTCCTGTGTATTAACACTGAGAAAGTATACGACTGGGTCATTAATGAGGCAACTTTTGATTTAACTTTGGGTGATTTTGATTTACCATTGGGACCAACTGGAGATCCAATCACTTGTGATGATATTGCTGAGAATGGAATTTCTTGCGAAGTTGCTCCATTAGATACTGTTATTCTAGGTCGAGAAGAGGTAGAAATTCCTGTTGGCGATACAGTTGTAACCTTACAACTAGTTAACATTCAGAAAACTTTTGAGGTAACGATTTCTGTTCAATTGATTGCTGAACTCGGCGGTGGAACTGTTGAGGTGGGCACGGCAACGTTTACACGTTGTGAGCAAGTCCTTCTATGTGCTCCAGAAGGTACTGATGTAGAAGTCACTTACACTGACTTGAGTTGCTTTGTATGTACAGCGACTTGTGTGGAAAATGGAACAGAAGGTGATGAGCTTACAGATATCACGGTTACAGTTCGTTTATGCCAGAGCATTCAATCTACTTTTGATGTAACTTTAGAAATTGTAGCTGATTTCTGTGCGCCTAGAGAACAACTTCAACTTCCAGCATGTCCTGCTCCTACAATGCCACCACAGTGTCCAGTAATTTTCCCTAACGGGGATAATGGTGATAATGGTTAAGCGCTTGACATAAATTAGAGAGAGGAAACCATTCCTCTCTTTATTTCATTTGGAGGTGAAGGGTAATGGACAACAAAGAAATCTCCAACAAATTAAAGGAGTGGAAAAATTTAAACCTTCATTATCTCCAGCAAATCAATGAGCTTACTTCCACTATTAAAAAACCAGCGAATTTTCAAGTCATTAGTTACTTTACATATTCTATGAGTGTTGACCATACACCAGCAGCTGATAATATTTGTCTGGGTTCCTTCCACTTAACCAATTTAGGTAATGTCCCCCTTCATAATCCCTACATTTGCATTAAATTATCAGATGACCATCCGTTTAAGTTTTCTGGAAAGTATGTGTATAAAGGCACCAAGCAAAAAATGAAGCTGGGCAATGCCTGGGAAAGATTCAATGAAGGAGAAGATGTGAACACACTCTTTTGGCTAAAACCTACAGAGGCGAACATTCTTAAACCTTTGGAAACGTTAGTTTTCTCTAACTTCTTAGTGGAATGGAAATCTTCCCCTTCTTACAAAGGCAGCATTATGGGATTTGTTTATGGAGATGAACTGAAAGAAGGAGAGAGTTCCTTAAACCAAATCAACATCAGTGGAAAAGTGGGGGAGGAAAAACAAAATGGCTAATAAATCCCACGATACAGAACAAGAACTGTTAATGAAAAAATTAATGCTCCTATATTTGAAAGGGCATATCGATGATGTGAAGAAAAAGAAGAAAGCTAAGCACTCTCATAGTTTCATTTATATAGATAATCAAACGCTTCAGATGGCCGGACTTTCTATGCTTCTAAAAACCATCCAATCTACTTCGCTTAGTAATGGAGAGAAGCCCAATTCGTTTGAATCTGAAGATCTCTCCTCTCAATTAGATGATTTCATTCAAGAAACAAAAGGGGCCTTTGAAGAAACCATTAAGGTCCTTAAATCCCACCAATAGACAGGGAGATCAATACTCACGGAAAATGAAGGGGACGTTTATGCTCCCCTATGACTCTTAGGTTTAGGGTGAATCGGACATGGCTAAAAAAACTTGGTTGTATTTACCGATCGAAGGAAAAGCTAGAGAACTAGAGGCTAAAATGCTTTTAGCTTATTACGCGATTCAAGAGAATTATTGTGTCGTACTTGGGGAGCATCGAATGGTGGAGGCCGCAGCTGCCGAATTACCGGGAGGCCTATTTTTCTTAAAAGGCTATCCTCATTCGCCTAGAAAGAAAGTTATGGAACGTGCGGTCACCCATGGACATTGCGTGGTGGAACTGGATGAAGAAGGGTTGGTCTTTTCTGATCCTTCTCCTTACCTCAACCAAAGAATGAAGGGGGATCTGTTTACGTTCTTAACCCACGAATACTGCTGGGGCCCCTATCAAAAGGAAATCATTACCAAAGCTTACCCTCAACATGCTTCCAAATGTCATATGGTAGGAAACCCAAGGTTCGATCTTTTACGCCCCAAATACCGCCCATTATACCAAAACGAAGCGAAAGATATTCAAGCTGAATATGGCGATTTCATTCTTATTAATACTAGGTTTCCTTTGTATAACGGAAGCCAGAGAAAAAAAGAAGGAGAATCCCATCCCTCTTTGCTTTATATTAAACAATTATATTATCAATTTATCGAAATGGCGAAATTCCTTAGTTTAAGATTTCCCGAAACCTCGATCGTTCTTAGACCTCATCCAGCAGAAAATGTGGCTTCTTACCAAAAAGCCTTAGCTTCTTATAAGAATGTGTCGATCCTTCATGAGGGCAGTGTCATTCAATGGCTGTTGGCCGCTAAACTGGTCGTGCATAATGGGTGTACCTCAAGTATCGAAGCTTTTTTACTCGAAAAGCCGATCATAAGTTATGTCCCTTCCCTTTCATCTCCGGCCCCCGCCTTGTTATTACCTGACAAACTAGGAATAATGGCCACAAAGGTAGAAGAGGTAGAATCCCTCGCTCGCCAAATTTTAGAGGAGAATGATTTTTCCTTTTCCGTTCAGGGGGCTCGATCCCTTTTGGATCGTTACTATACGGGAGATGAATACTCCTTTACGTCAATCCTGCGCCTCATGAAAGAGCTCCCTGTGCCCCAAGAGGAATTTTCAGGGTCCCCTCAAATAAAATACAAGGCCAAAAGTAGTAAAAAATTAGAACATTTATTTCCTTCTTTATTAAAGAAGGAAATCCTCCACTTTTTTGAAAAGCTCGATGCTATTGAAGGGAAAAACAAGGTATACAACGTTACTTCTCTAGGTATGAATTTATATTTAATAGAAGACAGTGGATGCTAACGATGATGGAAAGGCAAAGCATGTATAAAGGTGAAGCTGACGGAGAAGAAGCTTAGCCTTTATCTTGCTTTGTTTTTTTCTTGATAAATGCCGGTGTCCAAAACCCCTAGGTTAGAGTCTATTATTTCTCACCAATAATCATTTTTAGAATATATATAGTATTACTGAACGGAAGGTTGATTGATAGGTTTAAGCACAATTTATACTGGAAAAGAGGAGCGCGTTGTGTTTTTTAATGATAAAAAAATATTGGTCATTGGGGGTACAGGAACGATTGGCCAACGTTTGGTCTCAACTATCCTAGAAGAAGATCCCAAACTGGTTAAGATATATAGCCGGGATGAATATAAACAATATCAATTGCTCAATACATTTAATAATGATGATCGTTTACAGGCAGTAATTGGAGATGTAAGGGATTTTGAACGATTACATCAATCCATGCAAGGTATCGATTACGTCTTTCACCTTGCAGCAATGAAGCAGGTGGCTATGTGTGAGCATAATCCTTATGAAGCCGTCAAAACAAACGTGATGGGTACAGAAAATGTAATCAATGCGGCGATTGCTCAAAAAGTTAAAAAAGTGGTGTTTACGAGCTCTGATAAAGCTATATCTCCTCCAAATGCGTATGGAGCGACCAAATTAATTGGTGAAAAATTAATTTCTTCGGCCGAACAGGGGAGAGAAAAGGGGCAGACCATCTTTGCCAGTGTTCGGTTTGGAAATGTCATGGGGTCTAGAGGCTCCGTCATTCCCCTTTTTAAAGAGCAAATTCTTCAACAGAAGAAAATTACCATCACGGATAAAGACATGACTCGGTTCATGATGACTTTACAACAAGCGACCTTATTAACTATAAAAGCACTCAAAGAAGCTAAAGGCGGGGAAGTGTTTGTTTTAAAGATGCCTGTGATTAAACTAGAAGATTTAGGATCCCTCTTAATAGAAGAGATTTGTAAAAAGCATGGGATGGATAGCGATGAAATTTCCATCGAGCTCATGGGGCTAAGACCTGGCGAGAAGATGTATGAAGAGTTAATGACTTACGATGAATCTTTAGAAGCCTGGGAATTACCAGATATGTTTATCATCCCTGGGAATGCTTCTAACTCCCTGGCTTACCATCAAGCTAAAAAGCCGACCCCCGGAACGTATGGGTCCATGGAACAGGATCCCCTTGATATCGCACAATTACGTACTTTATTAAAGGAAGCCCATTTAATTTAATCCTTGAGAAGGGAGGATTTTCAGAGGTTTAGTGGATGATTCCTCCCTTTAAAATTATAATGACTCTCACCAAGAGGATGGACCATGAGCAAGAGGTTTGTTTCTAACGGCAAGGCCGCAAAGCAAGCAAGACAAGCCCACGTCCTTTTTACGGTTATGTCCGTTTCACAAGATGAATATAATGTACTTGGTGTTAGGAATAGGAAAGGATGTGGGCTTTTGAATATCCTGGTTACAGGCGGTGCGGGTTTTATAGGTAGGTGGGTCGTTGCTCGTTTGCTGGAAGACGGTCATCAGGTCTGGGTTCTAGATGATCTATCGAACGGAAGGGAAGAAAATATTAAGGAATTCCGAAAACTCCCCAACTTTCGGAAGTTTATTAAAGGTGATATCAAAGATACGACCTTGATTCATGATGTGTTTTTGGAATCCTTTGATATTTGCTATCACTTAGCTGCCAGTATAAATGTTCAGGACAGTATTGATGATCCCCGCACGACTTTTCTCAATGATGTCGTCGGCACGTTTAACCTTTTAGAAGAATGCAAAGAGCAAAGGACTAAATTTGTATTCATGAGTACCTGCATGGTGTACGACCGGGCCACAAATCAAGATGGGATAAAAGAGACGGCCCCTATCAAGACAGCCTCCCCTTATGCGGGGGCTAAGGTGGCTGCTGAAAACATGGTGTTCTCCTATTACCATACGTATGATCTTCCAGTGACGGTGCTTCGTCCTTTTAATACGTATGGTCCTTATCAAAAAACAGGGGGAGAAGGTGGGGTCGTTGCCATATTCTTAAAAAATCAAATCAACGGAATCCCTCTGCAAATTTATGGGGATGGGACGCAAACGAGAGATTTACTTTATGTAGAAGACTGTGCCCGGTTTGTCGTGGAAGCAGGTTATTCGCCTAAAGTAAATGGAGAGGTCCTTCACGCAGGACTGGGCCAGGACATTAGTATCAATGCTTTAGCTAAACTGATTGTTCAAGATGAAAAGCTGATTCAGCATATCGCTCATATTCACCCTCAAAGCGAGATTCCTAAGCTATTATGTAATTTCACGAAGGCCAGGAAATTATTAAAGTGGGAACCGCAGTTTACATTAGAAGAAGGCATTGAAAAGACGAAAAAGTGGATTAAATCAACTGATTTAATATGATGGGGGACAACTATGACTAAAGATAAGCTCGCTTTATATGGGGGTCCGCCCGTTAGAAAATCGTATTTACCCTATGGAAAGCAATGGCTCGACCCTGACGATATTCAAGCCGTTATGGAGACCTTAAAGAGTGACTGGCTGACCACTGGACCTAGGATCGATCGTTTTGAAAGGGCTATTGCTCGTTATGTGAACACGACATACGCCGTAGCTTTTTCAAGTGGAACAGCTGCTTTGCATGCTGCCTGCTTTGCGGCAGGAATAAAACCAGGGGATGAAGTCATTACCAGCCCTTTAACATTCGCAGCTAGTGCCAACTGTGTCCTTTATGTAGGAGGCTCTCCGGTTTTTGCGGACGTCGATTTAAAAACGTATAATATTTCTCCCTCTTCGATTCGAGCTCTGATTAATGAAAAAACTAGGGCTATTATTACCGTGGATTTCACAGGACAACCTGCGGAATATGAGGAGATTTTAAAGATAGCCAAGGAGAACAATTTAATCGTTATTGGAGATGCGGCCCATGCGCTAGGCGCTGAGTATAAGGGGGCAATGGTCGGCTCTCTGTGCGATATGACGATGTTTAGCTTTCATCCGGTTAAGCACATCACCACAGGAGAGGGAGGCGTGATCACAACCAATAATGCTTTGTATTATGAAAAACTTAAGCTTTTTAGAAGCCACGGGATTACGCGTGACTCTGATCAGCTAATCGATCATCCCGGAGACTGGTACTACGAGATGCAATCCCTCGGGTACAATTACCGGATCACAGACATCCAGGCTTCCCTGGGATTCAGCCAACTCAATAAACTGGATACCTTTCTCAAAAAAAGAAGGGACTATGCGGATGCTTATAACCAAGCCTTTGAAAAATTGGAGGGCACGATCCTCCCTTATCAAAGTAAAAGCACTCTTTCTAGCTGGCATCTATACATCTTACGTCTCGATTTGCAAAAATTATCGGTGGATAGAGCCTTGATATATAAAGCATTACAAAGAGAAAACATTGGAGTGAATGTCCATTATTTGCCGGTATACCTACATCCTTACTATCAGAAGTTAGGGTATCAAAAGGGCATATGCCCCCAGGCAGAAGCTATCTATCATTCCATTATTACGCTTCCTTTATTTCCAAAGATGTCTCAACAAGATGTAGAAGATGTCATTCATGGAGTGAAGAAGGTCATTTCTATTATGAAAAAATGAGGTGGAGCAATGAAAGTGGTGGCCATCATTCAGGCACGCATGGGATCTTCACGTTTACCAGGGAAAGTACTGAAAACCGTTCTTAACAAGCCTCTTCTTGAGCATCAGATCGAACGGATCCGTGAGGCAAAATTAATAGATGAGATCGTCATCGCTACCACTTTTTTAAAGCAGGACGATCCCATTGTTTCCCTGTGTGAAAAATTAAATGTTCCTTATTATAGAGGGTCTGAAATTGATGTCTTAGAAAGGTATCATGAAGCTGCCTTATCGGTGAAGGCTCAGGCCATTATCCGCATCACCTCAGACTGTCCGATCATTGATCCCTTACAAATAGATAAGGTCGTTCAGGTCTACTTATCGGTAAATGATATCTCTCCGCTACGATATGTTTCCAATACGCTGCAGAGGACCTACCCGAGAGGAATGGATACCGAGGTTTTTTCGTTTTCATCCTTACGAGAAGCCCATATCCATGCCCATACGCTTAAAGAAAGAGAGCATGTCACCCCTTATATGACGAGTCGCCCCACCACTTTTTCCCTAACCAATGTTCCCTATAAAAATGATGAAAGCCACCATCGCTGGACCGTAGACACTCCGGAAGATCTTTTGCTTATAAAGAAGATCATTGAACATCTATATCCCCAGTCCCCTTTGTTTACCATGGAAAGGGTTCTTGATTTATTAAACAGACATCCGCAATGGATGAAAATCAATGCTCATATTGCCCAAAAAGAAGGATGAGGGAAGACTAAATGAGAATTTTTATAAGGACGGATGCTTCTCATACCATAGGGGCCGGTCATGTGATGAGATGTCTTTCTTTAGCAGAAAATTTGAGAGACAAGGGAGCCGATATCACGTTTCTTTGTCGCAAACTTCCGGGAGACCTCAACGAGTTCATCAAACATTTGGGTTTTGATATTTGCTTATTGACTTCTTCACCTTCCATGAATCAAAATTCTCAAAGTCCCTGGTTGTACAGCTCTTGGAAACAAGATGCTTTAGAGACAATTCAAATGATAAGGAAAGGGAACATTGATTGGTTGATCATCGATCATTATGGTCTCGACAGAGGGTGGGAGAGAGCTGTGAGACCTTACGTAAAATATGTAATGGTCATCGATGACTTAGCGAATCGGCGTCATGATTGTGACCTTTTATTAGACCAAAATTTATTTAAACATCCTGAAAAAAGATATACCGATCTTGTGCCCCCTCATGCCATCACGTTCTGCGGCCCCCAATACCTTCTCTTAAGAGAAGAATTTAAAAACATTAATCGCACGAAGACAAGAGATGGATATGTTCGGCGTATTTTGATTTCATTTGGAGGAAGTGATCCTACTAATGAAACCTTAAAAGCTGTGAGAGCGATCCAATTCATCAATCATCCAGATATTCACGTAGATGTGGTGATTGGAAGTTCCAACCCTCACTCTGCTTCCATTGAACATCAATGTAAAAACACACCGAATATTAAAATCCATACCGATATCCATTGCTTGGCGGAATTAATGATGCAGGCGGATCTATCCATCGGGGCCGGGGGCAGCACTACATGGGAACGATGTTTTGTTTCTTTACCATCCATCACGATTGAGGTTTCTCGTAATCAGTCGGAAATTCTATCCTATCTATCAGAATTAGGGGTCATTTACCACCTAGGCATGAGCAAGCACGTCAATGAAAGAAAAATAGCCCAAGCGATCCAACAGTTGATTACTTCTCCCGCTCAAGTAAGGACTATGGTCAAAGCGTCACGGAACATCATGAAAGATTTTAAACACGGGGTAGTGGCACAGTACATAATGGAGGGGATGGAAGTATGAAAGGCCTTCACCGTCATCGTGTGGACCCGTTAAAGGAAGAACATTTGACATTGATCTATAAGTGGCAACATACCAAAGAGTGGGAGGCTCTCCTAGGCGTCCCAAAAGGATTCACCAGGGAAGCCCTTACGGAGTGGTATAGGGGAATAAAAGATAACCCCCATTATAAGTTCTATAGGATTGGATATAAGGGGAAGCCTGTGGGACTCATTAGCTTTTTCGATATCACTCCTAAACATTCACGTTGTTACTGGGCCCCTTTTATTTGTGATCAAAAGAAATCCGAGGTCATGAATCAAATGATGGTGATAAACGCTCTCGATAAGATCTTTTTCAAACTTCACATCCATAAGGTATGCGCTGAAATTTTAGAAACGAATGAACCCATGGTGAAATTCCACGAAGCCTTGGGCTTTCAGTTCGAGGCGCTGTACGTGGATCATATCCAAGACCATGGAGAATACAAAAATGTCGTTCATATGTCGCTGTTTAAAGATCAATGGGGAAAAGTTAGAAATAAAATTTTAATAGACGAGGCCTAGGGAGAAGTCTAATCTTTGATTAGCACCTAGGTTCTTTTTTATTGGTTCCTTCGTAAATCTTAAGGCTTAATCACAGTGTCAGGTCTAGATCCTGAAACATATTGTATGTAATGGAGGAGTCTACAGTAGGGGTATGGACTAGAAATACAGAACATATCCAGAGAGACCAAAAGAAGCCCTAGATGTCCTGTTCATGGTATAGACACAGAAAATAAAGGAGTGCCCATTATGCTGTTGAAAGTAAAGGAAGTGTCTGAGTTGGCGGGGGTTAGTATTCGAGCGCTTCATTATTATGACGAAATTTGCTTATTAGTGCCTAAAAAGATCACGGATACGGGGTATCGTCTTTATTCCTATGAAAACTTAGAAACCCTTCAGCTCATCTTATTTTTTAAAGAACTCGGTTTTTCTTTAAATGATATCAATAAGATGATTTGGAGTCCTTTATTCAATTCCCAACAAGCATTGATATGGCAAAAGGAAATGTTAATGAACAAATGTACGAGACTTCATAAATTAATCGACACGATCAATCTCACCATTCAGCAGGGGGAAGGGAAGACAACGCTAAGCCCGAAGGAAATGTTTGATGGCTTTCCTCTGGATGCCAAGGGCATTAAGAAAGAAGGCCTGAAACGCTGGCAAGGCCGTAAAGATCAATGAGAGGCTGACACTTAAGGAACGGATGCCCCTTTGCCTTCTGTTCCTTGACACCTTTCATGAGCATCCAATTTTTATGTTGTTGTTATAAAGCGCAAAAAACCTCATTTCTTCCTGTCGACTAGCCTCTTTAAAGAGGGAAAATGAAAAAAAATTTAAGGTTTTTAAATTTTTTCATTTAGATGTTTACATTTACGTAAACGTAAATGTAAATCACTCCTCACCCCTTGTAAGAATAGGAAATCCAAATTTAAAACACAAACGTAAACGTAAACGTTTATAGTATGTATGCGCTGTCATTAGCTGGTATAAAGGGAATGAAGGGGTAGACGAGAAAGAAGAGACACGGTATAGTATAGATAAATTCGATAGATTACTAGAAAAGAAGACAAACAATTACATAAATAAAAAGAGTGTTGCTGACAACAACACTCTTTTCAATCAAGCTAGCCCACAGGCTTCCAACCAACGCTAGCTTTAAATAGGAACCATGTTGCTCTCACACATCATGGTTTGGGATATATTATATACTTTACTATATAATATCATTCCTTTTTGTGCAAGAATTTTCGGCTTCTTTATGCAATTTTAAAGATGGTAAATTCTGCAAAACCCTTCTATTTAAAGCAATGGTGAAGACCGTTACGGGCTAACGCTTGTAACGGTTTTTTGTATGCCATTTTCAAAAAGGAGGGTCAGTTATGGATGTATCCCGCGTGATCGAATTTATTACTCATCGTAGTTTAAAAACCTATAAACCGAGAGGTTCCAAAGCATCTCTGCCCAAACAGCATGAAGCTTATAAACAAGACTTTGAGAAGAGGGGAGTGGTTTTTGTCTCCCCTTCCAAAGAGGATTTGATGCAAGGAAAAGGACATATCGTTACCTCTTATGAGACGTTACATACCCAATCCCGCCAGCTGACGCATTGGACCCCTAACACGTTTTTAGGCGGCACCTACATAGATTTTAAAGAACGTATCATTCAAGGCCATACGAAAGAAAATTTAAAGCAAATCAATGCCTTTGTCGTTGATATTGATACCAAAAATACGGACTTGTTTGCGTTTTTCTTAGCGTGTGAAGAAGAAGGATTGCCGGCTCCTAATGCCATTTTAGAAACGCCTCGAGGCTATCAGTTCTATTTTGTCCTGGAAACCCCGATGTTTCTAACGAAAGCCAGTAATTATCAGGTGCTCAAAGTGGCTGATCGTATTGTCGCGAACATCAAAGAAGCATTGGCCAGCCATGTGCCGATTGATCCAGGATGTAATCCTTTTGGTTTTTACCGGATCCCTAATCCTAAAAACATTCTTTATTTTGATGATCAGCAAACGACGTCCGCCGCTGCTTTTATCGAATGGTCCAAAGCGTATGAGAAAAGAAAGCGCAAAGGAGCTTTCCACGTGGTCTATGCTCCCAATCAGAATGATCAGATCCATCAAGAATGGTATCGGGCGCTTCTCAACTCTACTCATATCGAACAAGGACACTATATGAACAGTCGCAATAATGCCTTGTTGACGCTGGCCATTGCGAATTATGCCAGTGGCCGTACATATGAAGCTGCTTTTAATGAGTTAGATCAATTCAACTCTCAGTTAGAAAACCCCATGAGCCCAAGAGAGTTTACACGTACCATGAAGTCGGCGTACTCGGGGCGCTACAAAGGAGCCAAGAAGGAGTATATTCAAGGGTTAATCGGTCAATGGACCGATCAATCGATTAACCTTGCTGCCGGTCAAGGATGGTATAAGTTTAAAAAAGCGAGAGAAGACCGTGAACGCTCTCATTATGACGAATGGGAACAAGACATTTTAGACTATCTAAAAGTACATACAAGCTCTGAAAAAGAGCTAACGGATGTGTTTATTTGTGATTCCCAAGTCAAGTTAGCGGAACGTTTAGGGATGGCTGTCTCTTCTTTAAAGGAAGTATTCAAACGTTCCAAAAAGCTTATGAAAGTAGTGAAAGGCAAAGGCCGTGGTCAAAAAACATACATTGCCAGTCGAGAAGTTCTATTCAAGTGCTTTTTACAGCTGCGTAAAAAGCTTATTCGTGATGGAGTGACCTGGAGATCTATGTACCAAGCCTTTCTATTTGAGGATCAGTCGTTAGAATATGTTTTTAAGTGGTTCTTCCTTCCGTTTGAAGAATGGGTCATCGAATATGAAAAACGATGTAGGACCCCGATGATTTGTTGAAAAATTAATAGGCCAGTCTGCCAATACATATCTTTACTCTCCTGGGTTTGTGTGTCTCTTTATAAATTACATTCTCACTAAGTTTTCTTATACGTTCACAGATCTGTTAGGTGCTTCGGAAAATTTGGATATAAATACTTTTGATCTTAAGATTTCGCAATTTTTTAATTAATTGTAAAATTTCAAAAACATCCCTTGTTAGGCTAATTTTTCTATGGTAGTATTTGGATAAAATATGGTGATAAACTGGTTTTTTATGGGTAGTGATTCTTCCTTTTACTTCTTGGTTGAATACCGATCTAAAAGTATTATCTAACAAACTCTCTCGTGACCACTCAATCACTACGTCAACGATTGAGTGGTCACGAGAGCAAAAGATAATACTTTTAGATCTAAGTGTGTAGTGTTATTGGTTAAGTTAGTTTCAGTGAGTAAGGTGAGGGAGGGATTAAGTTCAAGAGATAGTTCAAGAGATAGTTCAAGAGATAGTTCAAGAGATTGTTCAAGAGATAAGTTCAAGAGATAAGTTCAAGAGATAAGTTCAAGAGATGTGAGAGTGGGGGATTTTATAAAGTGTAGTGGTGATTTTATAGGTGTTTAGTGGTAGTTAAGTGGTTTGTTTATTAATGTTATGGTGGTGTTTTATTGTTTAGGGAAAATTATTCCTATATATTTGGAGGTGCTTATATTGATATAGAGAGGGTTGTTAAATATGGATTTTCTTTTAAGTGAAAAACGGAAGGAAGTATTAGAGACGATTGATCGGTTTGGGGTGATTACGAATCGTCAGCTGGAGAAGTTTTTGAGTTACATGGGAGTTAATACGATAAGGCGCGGAAGGCAGCAGCTGATAGAATTAGGATTTATCGAAGAAAGGTCGTTTGGAAGAAGAAAGGTTAGCGGGATTACGAAGAAAGGTTCTGAATATGTTGGTCAGATCATGACGGGGGCAAGTTCTTCTTATTCGCAATTACAGCATGATTTGACGGTGAATGAGATTGTGCATGCTTTGATGCAACAGTATAAAGAAAAAAGTCATTCGGTGACGTTTCGTACAGAGAGGGAGATCACACGTCAAGCGTTTTTGTCTTTATCGTACGATGAGGTCAAGAAGCCGAATAAGCTCAGACATTTATCCAAAGAGGTTCCTGACTTCTTATTGATTTTTGGAGACAAACCTTTTGCTTTTGAAGTAGAGCTGAATCGTAAAACCCATCAGCGTATTGAGAAGAAAATTAAACAGTATAAGCATTCTTTGGAAGAAAGTACTTACGCTAAAGTTTTTTACATTTGTAAAGATGAAGGCATTCGTAACCATGTGGAATCTTTTGCAAAGGGGGTTGGCGTAGATATTCAATTCTTGATGTTACATGAGGTTATTGACAGCGAGGAGGTTTGATTCTATTTGGCTCATGAAAAGGAAGATCAGGATGTTTTAGAGGTTGTGGGAGTGATTGCAGGGATTCTTTTAGGTGTTGCTCTCCTGGTGGTGCTCTTTCCTGTTGTTTTAGTAGCTCTTTTGCTTTTTGGTCTTACCCTAAGTACCAAGAAAGTTCGATGGTTGACGTACGGTAGTCTTCTAGGTGGCCTTACTTTTGCTCTGACCGTTTATGTGGCCGGATGGACCGAGTTGTTTCAATACATTCCCTTTATGTTTTCGTTGTTTGGGATGGAGAGTTTGATTGCTCCGGTTCAAGCAGCAGTTAATCAAGGGGAAGCTTTTCAAATGAGTGTTGCTTCTTATGTTTTGATTCTTTCCTCTGCTACTGTGGTTGCTCGAATTTTCCTTAGTGTGTATCAGTTCTTTAAAGGAAAAGTGGTTAAACCTAAGGAGGATGCCATTTTAGAGTATCGTGCATCCAAAGACTATTATTCTATCTTTAACCAGCGATATCATTTGAACCGCAAAGTGCAGGCCAAGTATCGGAAGGCTAAAAAAGCTGAGATTCAGAAAGAAGGACGGACTACCGATGTTTTGCTAGGCATTGATGAATATGGAAAAGCAGCTCACATGGACTTAAAAGAAATGAATCAGCATGTTTTGCTGCAGGGTACTACTGGGAGTGGTAAAACCATTGTTTCTTATTCTTTAGTGGAGCCCACTTTGATGAATGGAGAAACGGTCTTTTTCATTGATGGCAAAGGAGATCCCAAAACGATCCAAGAGCTTCAGTCTTTATGTGATTATTACGGAAGGAAATTGCATGTCTTCTCTGAGCATACCCAACTGAAATACAATCCGATTCGAAATGGAAACCGCACAAGCGTTACCGACCGGATCATGGCGATTTTTGATTGGAGCAATGAATTTTACAAAAATGAAGCAGAAAACCAATTGCAGAAAGTGATTCATTTTCTGGATGATTATGGCTTTAAACGTGATCTTGAGAATGTGACGAAATATTTATCCATTCCTCGCATTTATGAGGTGCTCACCAAGGATTATGAAACCGTGGAAGAAACCATTCAAGAAAAAGTTCCTGTAAAACAAACCGTTCCTGATCAGGCTAAAATCGACGACATTCTAGGTGTTATGAGTAGTGGTCCCTCTTCCGAAGAGTCTATGGAATACAAAGTTCAAGAAAAAGTCATTGAGCGCACCAAACAAACTGAGCGATCTAAAAAGTATATGATGTATTTCTTTGATAAGGAAATCCTCTCCGAGGAGGAAGAAGAAGCCATTTTAAACGGTGAAGATCAGACGAGTCAATTATTTCGAGGGATGCAGTCTCAGCTGGAAAAGCTGTTGTATTCGGAACTCGGCCATTTGTTAGACGATACCGAAGATGGACTTGATCTTATGGATATCGTGCAAAAAGGTGAAAGTGTGGTTTTCTCCTTTAACTCCTTAAGCTATGCCGAATTCATGAAACGTTTTGCTCGTTTCGTGATTGCTGATATATCCAACGTGGTGCAACAACAGTTTGGAAAACAGCAGAATCAGGGCATTACAGGAGTTTTTGATGAATTTGGGGCTTATGGGTCAAGTACCATTGTCGATATTGTGGCTCGGTCTAGAAGTGCTAATTTTAGAGCCGTGATTGGGATTCAATCTTTTGCTGATCTAACTCTTCAAGGTCATGACATTTCTCAACAGGTCATTGATAACGTGAACACCTTTTTCCTCGGGCGTTCCAATAGTGATTCTTCTCCAGAAAAGGCATCCAATGTGATCGGTACTTTTAAAGATATAGACATCACCCACCAGCTAGAAAACAAAGGGACGATGTTTAAACGACTTGATTTCAAAAGTGAAAAAGGCACCACTCGTAATGTGAATCGGTTTTATGTCCATCCTGACCAAATTAAAGAGTTTACCACAGGAGAATTTGCTGTTTTTCAAAAATCGGTAAAGGAACGGGCCAAGCGTCGGATCGTTTATTTTAGAAACCCCTTAGAAGGTTTAGATCCTTTAGCTCCTAAAACAAAAGTTTCACTTTTAAAAGGAAGGTGAGGTATATGCAGGCATCGATCCAAGCCCTTAAGTCCAAACTCCAACGTTTTTTCTCTCAATTTAAAAAGCCAAAGAAAGATAGCCGAAAGCTCCCTAAAGCCAAACGTTCTTCAGAAAAGGGGCTGCGTGTTCTCTTATGGGCTTTACTTCTTTTGCTCGTCATCGCTTCCCCTTTAGCTTTCATTCGGTCGGGAAATGCCTTGCTTTACAGTAAGGATAATACCGAGCAATTGAAAGAAGTCCAAGCCAGTGTCGGATCCTCCAACGGTTTGTATTCTAGAGAAGAAATAGAAGTTTATGGGGATCAAGTTGTGGATGCGTATATCCATATTCCTCAAGATGGAGAGGAACGCCAGGGACTTCTTGATCGATTAGACAGTTATTATGCCGAAGGTGTCCCCTTACCCTCCTATCAAAATATCAATGGGTATCGAACCCTTGATGAAAAGACGCTTTATAACATTGAGGAGCATGAGGGTCGCATTGTTTTACAGTATCGCGTGGATTACACAAATGTCACTGTAGAAGAAGGGGAGAAAGAAGGCAGCAAGAAGGAATCGGAGGGGGAAGAAACGAAGCATTCAAAATCAGCCTTACTCAACCTTCCAATCCAAGCCGAGCAACGCCAATATAGTGTCGTGGAACCCCCTTATTTCACCCATATTCCTTCCTTGAATGGAGAAGGTGAAAAAATACAGGATTCCATGAAAGGTCAAGAGGAAGTCAACACGCAGGACGTTCAGGAAGTCAAAGCATGGCTGCAAGAATTCTTTACCGACTATGCCGGTGGGGAGCCCAAGGATATGGAGTACGTCATGGATGATCCGCAAACCTTAGGAGGGCTTCAATCTTTTGTCTCTTTAGATGATCCTACAATTTATCAAGAGGGTGAGCAACAGTATACCGTGAAAACGGGAGCTACCTTTGAAGATGAAGATATTAAATCCCGCCACCAGCAGAGATTCACGTTAGAGATTGTGAAAAAAGACGGCCGTTTTTACGTGAACGAATTTACGAATACATTAGGAGGTCAATCATGATGAATTTATTTGAAATGATGAATACTGTGGTGTTTGGTACGTTGCCTACTTTGGATGGGATTGAAGATTGGGCTGTCAATGAAGGAGGAAATGCAGTTGCCATTGTGTTAGTCATCTTTGCGGTTTTCTACCTTGTCCGACAAAGTTGGGGGAAATTGATAGGCTTTATGATCATTGCGGCGCTTGTATTTTTCGCCGTCGGTAACCCTGATGGCATGCTAGAGAATATTGAGGGCATATGGAGGAATGTAACAGGAGGTTAACCATGAAAGTCACTTACAATTACAAACGAGTGTTTCAACATCCAATCACCTTATACCGGATTGGCGATGTTCGACTCCCTTACGGCATCGCCCTCTTACGGGTGACCGTCGCTTGTGTCATCCTAGGGATTATGCTTCTGTTCCGTGATGTGGTCAACGCTGTGGGATCAATCATGTCTGGTTTAACGCTGGTTTTATATGTAGGGATTCCGTATCTCTTATCCGGATTTTTATTGAAGAAGTCTTTTAATGGGAAGCGTATCCACTATTTCATGTATGACTTTATGCGGTACTTCTTTGGATGGTATCTCCCGAAGAAACGCATAGCCAATGATGAAGAAGTGCTTTATAGCCACACAAAAGCTATCACTTTTGAGAAGACCATTATTCAACGGAAAGAAGGGAAGGCTCATGCAACTTCGAACTCCGATCAAAACCGTACACGACAACCTCATGCTAACGAAAAGCGGGGAAATCTGGGCGTATTACCGAATCTCTCCGAGCGTCATACCCGTCGCGAATTACGAAAAGTTAGAGAATCATAAGGCTTCCTATCGGCAGCTGTTTGAACAGTTGGCCAAATACCGTGAGATCCATTTAGAAATGTATCCTCGGTCGATGGATTTAGAAAAACGTTTTGAATATTTAGAGCGTGACTTCTCGGAGGATACCAAAGAAATTGGTCAGTATTATAACCAAGAAACGATGAAGATGCTGGAACATGAGCTTGGTTTTATCACCGATGCGGATTTTGTATTAGGGGTTCGCTTGAAAACCAATTTGTTAGATGAATCTGAGGATATGCGAGGGATGGTTAAACACGCGTTTGCTAACGTGACCGATTCGATCGTCCACTGGTTTGGGCTGGAACGCGAATTAACCGACGAATTTTTTGATCGATTTCAAGAGGTTGAGCAAGAGCTATTTGAACAAATCATTCGGGTCGATGGGCGAAGGTTGACAGAAGACCAGCTGATTTACGTGAACCGTTATAACTTCATTCGTGATATTCACCATGCGGTCGAAGAAGAAAAGCAAAAACGGGGAGCCACGAATATCACGGATGCGATTATTGATCCTACCGACATGGGATTTTTAAAGCTTCAAACGACCGAAGGAGAATCGTACATTAGCTTTATTGTCGCTGATGAGTTACCGAGTGATTTAGAATATACGCACCTTTACCAAAAAGCGCAGAATTTTCCCTTCCCCGTCGAGTTGCACATGAAAGCGAGATATAAAGATAAAGATCAATCGTTGCGAAAAATTGGCTTTGCGAAGCAACGCTTTAAAGAAACTGATAAGGATATGGCGGAAGCTGGGGAAGACGTGGACGATAAGCTTGTACGCTATAATCAGTATCTCAATCGCTTACAGTCCGGCATTAAAGGGAATGAGGAAATCTTTATGGAATGGGTTTCGGCTTTTGTGGTGTCGGGCCAAACAAAAGCGGAGTGTAAGCAACGAGCCAATCATTTAATTACTTCCTTAAAGGATCAGGAAATTTATTGCGTACGTCCGATCGCTGATCAACTCCCCCTTTTCTATAAGTTCTTACATGGGGAACCTTTAAAATTTGAAAAGAACTGGGTTCAGCAGACGACCCATACGGGGTTTGCAGAAAACCTCTTTGGGGTGAGTAACCAACTAGGGTCTAACATCGGGTTTTACTTTGGCCGCATATCCAAAGGCATCGGGAAGAAATATTTGGAGGAATCGGTGGCCTCGAGTCGTGATATCTCCCTCTTTCATCCGTTTATGGCGAATGAAGGGATCAAGGGAGCTTCCACAGACTCCCCTCATATTTCGATTACAGGACAGACCGGGAAAGGGAAGAGTTTCCTTGTAAAGCTTATTATGATGTACCTCTCCTTTCTCAAGGTCAATGTACTGATTACCGATCCGAAGAATGAAATTGAAGAAAATTTTACAAAGGCGATTGAAGACCCTGAGATCCGGGTGAATTACCCTTTATTCACCAAATTGATTCGTTCCTTTCGTTATGTGACGCTCGATCCTTCTATTCCTTCCAATCATGGCGTATTAGACCCTATTTGTTTTTTAGAAGGTTATGAAGCCAAGGATACAGCTCAAGGGATTATCGAACAAATCTATGATATGAACGGCAAAGATGACGTCAAAACCGAGCTGCTAAAAACGTTAACACAGGTGATTGAAGAACGAGCCAAGGGACAGCAGCGAGGCATGATGCATGTGGTGGAACGTCTACAGGAAAGTGAAAACCGCAACGTTCGAAATGCGGGCGACCTTTTGTTTCAGATTGTCCAGAACTCGATTCTGCAGCTGATCTTTTCCGATGGATCGTATGAGGGGTTGCGTTTAGGAAATAAGATCAACGTGCTTCAAATCCAAGGGCTGGATTTACCCGAAGCTGCGGATGATCCGAATTTTTATAGCGATAGTGAACGGAAAAGTCTTTGCTTGATGATCCCTTTGGCTAAATTCTGTGAGAAGTTTGGCAGTCGAAGCAAACAAGAAAAAACAGCGATCATTTTTGATGAAGCATGGATGCTGACGAAAGCCCGTGGCGGTAAAAAACTCGTGAAGTCGATGAGACGCATTGGCCGTTCCTACAGCAATCAACTCTATTTTGTGACGCAATCGGTAAGTGATGTAGAAAGTGATGATGATGTCGGGAACTTTGGGGCCAAGTTCGCCTTTGATGAAGGGGCAGAACGAGAAGATATTCTTTCCTTTATGAACTTAGAAAACGTCGAAGAGAACCGAAAGCTACTAGAAAACATGACAAAAGGACATTGTCTCTTTACCGATTTCTATGGCCGCACTGGAAAACTAGCGATTGATTGCTTGTTTGAAGAATGGAGAGAAGCTTTTAAAACGGTGGATCAATCGTACTCCGCAAAAGCAGAGGAGGAAATTATGCAATGAAGAAATGGCTTGTATTGGTTCTCTTAGGGGCTCTTGCGTTAGGAGCTTGTAGCCCCTCATATGATCAAGAAATTGAGGAAGTTATAGAGAAAGAAAATAAG
Source organism: Halobacillus sp. Marseille-Q1614 (assembly GCF_902809865.1). NCBI lineage: Bacteria > Bacillati > Bacillota > Bacilli > Caryophanales > Bacillaceae > Halobacillus > Halobacillus sp. Marseille-Q1614. The sequence goes on from NZ_CADDWH010000002.1 coordinate 45,287, forward strand.
TCTCTACAAGAGCCAGGAGTTAAAAAAGATATTGAAACCCTAGAAAGAGAAGATGCTCAAATAGCCGTCTATGAAGATGGGAAGTATATCAAAATAGCTTATATGATACGTTCCGATCATGAAGCTGATTCCCTTTATGAATCTAGTGATAATGGTTATGAAATTAACGCTAGTAATGACTTAAAAAAACAATTGAATAGTATGGAACCTGATTACACAGAGAACATGGAAGACTCGTAGAAAGGAGGATATACATGAAGGACTCCTCGAGGCTCATTCTTGGTTTGCTTGTATTTTGCTTTTTAGTTTCTGTGCCATTGGACAGTGTGTTTGCTGCTCCTAAGGTTGACCCAAAGACCGAGGAACAAGGGGGTGTGGAATTAAAATCTGAACAATATGAACTGGAGCAATACCAAGCGACCACTCACTTTGAGGAAAGTTGGAATCCCTTTAGTCTGGATGAACTCGATAAGATGATGAATGGGATTGCGAATATGTTTTTTGGCATGACCAAACTTGTTGCCAATATCGTAGATGCGGGTTTACGAGAATTATATGGTTTGGAGATTGTCAATCAGTTTGCGGACGATATTGGGAGTGCGAGTGAAGAATTGTGGGGCGTGCTCTATGATAATTTTGGAGTGGCTCTTTTTGTGATTGCTGTCCTTCAACTGTTCTTCTTCTATGTCGCTCAACGTAATGGCATGAAAGCTGGTCAATCTTCGTTGAAGTTAATCTGTGTGCTTGTGGTGGCTGGGGTTTGGTTTTCTCAATCCAGTTACTTCTTAAAAACGATGAATAGCATCAGTAATGAAGCCCAAGGGGCTGTGATGTCAGCCGGAGCTTTCCTCACCACAGAAGATATTGACCAATCCAACGGAATGGAAGCCTCCCAAGCGTTATTACGCAATGCTTACTTTGATTTAGCCGTTTATAATCCCTACCTTGCGATGAACTACGGGACCACCAATGAAGACACCATCACAGCTGATGATAGCAACCGGATAACCAATCTTGTAGCCACCCCTTTAACTGAGAAGGGGTACTCCGAAAGAGAGGAAATTGCCGAAAGAGAAGTTGATAAACTAGGGAATACCAGCATGAGCATATCGACCATCTATGGAAAGATTGCGGTAAGTGCGTTCTCCTTTTTCTTTGCGTTGGTTTTAGGGTTTCCTTTATTGTTAGTGGCTTTTGTGAGTTTCTTATTGCAAGTGCTAATGTTACTGATTGCGTTGATCTTACCTGTGAGTTTCCTGATCTCCATCCTTCCGAGCTTTGCGAATAGTGGATGGTATACGTTTGGTCGTTTAATCGCCGTCGGAGCTATGAAGATATTTGTAGGGATCATTCTTTTAATCACCTTTATGATCGTGAATATCACAGAAGGAATGCTTCCGGCAACATCTACGGAAATGTATATGCTGAATGCAATTATTACCAGTGTTCTTTTAATCTTAATGATTAAGTATCGCAACAAGATGATTGAATTTATCACAGCTGGAAAAGTCGCCAGCGTGGATATGAACACGGCTAGTCGCGTGTATGATAAGACCGTTAAGGAACCTTCGGAAAAAATTCGGCATGGGGTGTATCAAGGAGCTCAAGTGGCAGCTGCTTATGCTGGTATTCGGGGAGCCGGAGCCGCCTTTGCAGGAGAACAGCTTGAAGATCGTGACGAGCAACGTACCCCTCAAACTTCTGATGGTCAACAAGGATCAGATCAAAGGACAAAAGATGTCGTTGATCTTTCGGGTTATCGAGAAGCTAGAAGCCAACGAACCACTCAACCTCAACAAGAAAAGCAAAAGCCAACGTCTGAATCATCAGAACATGTAAAAGAGCCGAAGGAATCCCACCCATCGAATGCTTCTTCTACCAATTCGTCTTTGCCCATGGGCGTCTATAACCGTCAGGAATTAGAGAAAACAAGAAATCCGCAACAGAAGAAAAGAAAAAATCAAGAGTCTGCCGATACAAAGAACCAACGAAAACGCATGAGTCGAACCCCTCAACATCAACGTTTATCTCACCAAGAACGTCAAGAGATTCGAGAACGCTACCATATTGAAAAGAATAAGCCCATTACCCAATGGGAAGCCCGACAACAGATTGAAGATCGGAAAATGGGAAGGTTTTCTCGTCCGATGGACCATTCCTCACAGGGGACCGAATCAACTAGTCGAGACCACAGCAAGCATCGAACCACTTCCATCTATTCAACAGAGGAGATTGCCCGTTCTAAGGAACGCCAGCAGGCGGCCTCTACGAGGGAGAATGTTCGTTCACAAGACCGTTCAAACACCGACAGGGATCGATCCACCCATCCCTCAACAGAAAAAGAACATACAAGGCCGTCTAAGACTACAAAGCAATCGGATACCATGCGTACTCCAAGCGTTTCTAAACACCGGCACCGGGAAGTCAAAGTGAATCGAACGTCTCAGGTGAAGCCGGAACAGGCTCGAAGACACTCGTCCAAACGGGAGTCGAAGACGATGGAACGGGATTCTGTTCGGATTCACCGCAGCCATTCGAATTAAGGGGGCATTCTTTTGAAGAAGATCATCCTTATTATTGCCCTCTTTTTTATTCTCGTTTTTGGATCCATTATCAGCCTTCTCTTTATGGTGACAATGAATGAAGAAGATGAGGCTCAGTATGGGCTGGTTTCGGAACAAGGAACCGCCCAGGTCTCCGAAGCTGTCGAGCGTTACCGACCTTTATTTGAAAAATATGCAGAAAAGTACGGAGTTGAGGATTATGTAGAGCTGCTGATGGCTAAAACCATGCAGGAGTCAGGGGGGAGACTTCCCGATGTGATGCAATCGAGCGAGTCAATTGGTCTTCCTCCCAATACCATTAAAGACCCCGAACGTTCGATTGATGTAGGGGTGAGATATTTTGCAGAAGTCTTAGAAAGAGCAGACTATGATGTGAAATTAACCCTTCAAGCCTATAATTTTGGCGGTGGTTTTATTGATTATGTGCAAGAGCATAATGACGGAGAATACAGTCGAGAGGTAGCCGTTGCCTTTAGTGAGCAAAAAGAATCTGAACTCGGATGGGACAATTACGGGGACGTTGATTACGTGGAGAATGTTATGCGTTATTTGGATGGTTTTGACTCAAGTCCCGTGGAATTTACCGGTTCTGAAGGAGAATGGGCATTACCTTTAAAGCATGTCGCGGTCACCAGCGATTTTGGATGGAGAACGCATCCGATATCAGGGGATCGAAGTCACCATACCGGTCTAGATTTTGATTGCTCCCCTTCTGATAGCATTTACAGTGTGAAAGATGGTGTGGTTTCTAAAGCTGTTCATTCTAATGGAGGATTAGGCAATTATGCGGTGGTTCAACACAATGATGAGGAATATAGCGTCTATGGTCACCTTAGCTCTTTAAACGTCAGCACAGGAGATTCCATCGATCAGGGGGACAAAGTCGGCATGTGTGGGAGTACCGGTCAATCTACAGGCCCTCACTTGCATTTAGAATATAGCACAGGCCCCCGTTATCAAGACGGCTCTGAATTTCTCGATCCTGCGGAAGCCTTGGGATTATAGGAGGGAATTTATGAAAAAAGCCCCTTGGATCATCACCGTTATTCTTGTGGTATTTCTGCTTGTGGTGACCCAAAATAATCAAGAATTGAAAAAAGAACGAACAGAAGCTCAACAAAAAGTTCAAGCTCTGGAAAAAGAGCAAGAAAATCAAGAGAATCGCCCTTCCGACGTTCCTTCTACGGATACCATTCATGAAGAAGCTGGGGATGCAGCTGAACAATTTGTAGAAGCCTACTTTGAATACAACGGGAATCCTATTGAAAAAGACGTTCGTCCATATGTCACAGATCAACTCATGAAGGATTTAAGTTTTGAAGACACGGCAAAAGATGGAGAGTACGAGAGTGAGAGTATCGAATCCAATGTGCAAGAATTAGACGTTTATTACGGGGAGTATTCAAGCTCCCAACAGACCGTATTTATGACATTTACGAATGTACTTTCTTTTAATGGAGTCCCCAGTGATGCAAAATCCATATTGAAAGTTGATATGATTGAGGAAAATGGAGAATGGAAAGCCGACGCTATGGAGTTTAATCAGTATTGATGGACAGAACCGTCACTTAAGTGACGGGGTATAAAACTTAAGTTTTGAAAGGAGTAGCAACAATGAAAAGCACAGGAATTGTACGTAAGATTGATGAATTAGGACGAGTGGTCATTCCAAAGGAATTAAGAAGAACTCTGGATATGAATATCAAAGACCCTATAGAAATTTTTGTGGATCATGACCAAGTGATTCTGCAGAAATATAAGGTTCAAACGGCTTGTGCGGTCACAGGAGAAATTACACCTTATAACCAAAAGTTTGAAGGGGACATTTGGTTGAGTCCTAAAGGGATACGTATTCTTGCGGATGAATTAGAAAAAAACAATGTAACCAATTAAGTGTTTTTAGGAAGCTCTGTGTTGAAGTGAGAAAGGGGATTGTCCATGAAACGCCTTTTCGATGCAACACAGAGCGCCTGAAATACATACCGTTTATACCATTTATGTAATATCATGCTCATTCATTAATGTGAAAATAAATTTATACATTTTAGGAGGGAACCAATGAGTTTCAATGATTGGTATAAAGAACGATTGGAAAAGCAGATCGGTGAAGGATATGACAAAAGAAAAAAGTTTGACCAGTTCATGTTTTATTTCTTAATCTTTAACTCCATTTTGGTGATTTTGCTTTCTATACTTTATAGGGAATTTGCTGTTCTGTTTCTTCTTTTCTTGCTGGTTACATGGGGGTTATTTTTCATGACAAAATGGATGAATAATGTTTTGCGAAATAAAGCCGAAAAAGACTTAGCTAAATTTCAAGAAAAGGAAAGAAAACATAAAAAAGCATTGAAATAAAGGGCTATAATAGATAATTTCTTATATAACATTATTACATTTGTACAGTATCACATAAATGTAATAATGTTTTTTTGTAATAAAGAGAGTCACCTTCGTAGACCTCGCTTAATTTTAATAAACGGTAAGAAAAAATTAATAGGATAACTGGTACAATGGTATTATATGGGAAGTTTAGTGGAAAGGAGAAAAATTTATGACCGTTGGAATTTCAAATTACGAGATATATTTAGATGATACATTGAGCTACTTGAAACGTTACATTGTAGATATGAAAAGTAGACCTATATTATTTGTAGGTTCAGGTTTCTCTCGTAGATACATAGGTTCACCAAGCTGGATAGGTTTGTTGGAGCAACTAATAAATGAAAACCCCAATATCAGTTTGCCTATTGAATATTTTATTCAAGAACATGAGGGAGATAATGCAGCAATTGCCTCTGAACTGGTTGAATATTATCGGAATTATGCTTGGGAAAATCGCGAAAATGAAAGTCTGTTCCCCCCAGAGTTATTTACATCAAGATCAAAAAGTATATTTCTAAAACATAAGATATCTACGATCTTGAAAGACTTAACCGATAAGTTTGACCTTGATGTAAATGAATGGAGAGAAGAAATTAAATTAATAAGAAGACTTAATCCGCAAGCATTAATTACTACTAATTATGATACCCTCCTTGAGAAATTGTTCCCAAAATACGAAGCCATTGTGGGTCAAAAAGTTATACGTGAGAAAAAGGCTACAGACATAGGACATATTTTGAAAATACATGGATCGGTTGAAGATTTAAGTGGAATAGTCATAGAGAAACAAGATTATAAAAACTTTTTTGAAAAGCAAATTTATCTTATAGCGAAGTTGTTCACTTACTTCATGGAGCATCCAGTTATATTTATTGGGTACGGTTTAAATGACGATAATATTAAGTCCATTTTATATAATGTTAAACAAATACTAGATGCTGAAACTGAACCAATAATTCCAAATATGTGGTTTATAGATTGGAGTGAGAATCCAATAAATAATGAATCAACACCACCTCAAGAAAAATCAATATCGGTTGGTAATGGAGAGTCTGTTAGAGTAAATTATATTAGGCTGCACACCTATGAAAAGCTATATGAGACTTTATATCAAGACTCAGTTGATATAGAGAAGTTAAAGCAAATTGAAGAAACTGTTTATAATGTAGTAAAGAGTGATACTATTACGAATTTAGAGGTTGATATTGCCAGTTTAAGACATCTAACTGACAGGGAGAATTTCTTAAATTCATTTACTACCTCTACCGAAGGTGGTCATGAAGGAGTAAGGTCATTTGTAACATTTGCTGATATAACAGACCCTAACCAATTGGCATCACAGTTTTGTTTAACGGCTACAGAACTTTGTAAGAGAGTTTATGATAATGATCGTTCTTATTGGTCCTATGCTTACGAGCTTATTAATAAAGTAGATGCACAAGTAGGTATAAATTTAAGGGAATCCAATAATGCTTATCATGTTCGTTTGGAAGGTGTAAGTAGATATTCATTAGAAATGGTGTCCTTGTTAAAAAAAGTGAAGGATAGAGAACCTTACACAATTACTATTCAAGGGGAGGAAGTATCTTACCCACCTATAGAATAGAAAGAGGAAGCGTATTATTTATAATGGCGACTCCGTGGCTGAACCCCCCTAATCTTTTCAGTGTTAGCTTTTTCCATGTATTCTGTTTTGTGAATGGTATCGTATAAATATTCGTAATTGACTTCCTGTAAGATGGATTATGTAATCCGGGAACAGAGTGTAAAGGTTGATAACAGTTAGTTTTTGAAAATTAATAAAAAAATTCCATACATGATTTTATACATCGTTGATTTGGCGGGGTTTTTAGGTGAAGTGTTCGCCTGTACCTCGTCAATTTTTTGTATATTTTAATCTGGAATCTCTCTGAAATTATTTAACTTATATTGTAAATATAGGGCTATTTTACCTGTTATAATATAAGAGGTAGATTTCATCAATATATAAATTGAAAGAAGGTAATTTTATGGTGGATTATCTTTACCATTACACAAATTTAGAAACGTTGAAACTTATCTTAAATAACAAAACCTTTAGGTTATCTAGCTTGAGTAAGATGATGATTTAGAAGAGGGAGAAACAGAAGATATTCAAAAGTTGGGGAGGTTTGTTTATATAAGCAGTTGGACAAGCAATTCCAACGAGTCGCTTCTTCTATGGAACTATTCAAGAGGAAATGATGGTATTAGATTAAGAATGAAACCTGATATTTTTAAAACGGAGAGAATAAGAGGTAATTTTAGTTTGCACGGTGAACCAATAGAAAGAGATGATGAATATAATATAGGTTTATGGGATTTGATGAAAAGAGAAAACATTTCGTTCGTTCCTTCTACTGTAGATTTATTTAGGGTTACATATACTGATCAAGATTATTTGTTAAAACCAAAAGTTTTCAGAACCTTTCCTGGAGGGCACTTTGAAATAAGGACAAAAGATTTAGGAATTTTTAAAAGAGTGGAATGGGAGGAACAGCGAGAATGGAGATACAGGTTACGTTCATACCCTTTTAATATAAAGGAGATTAAAAATATAAATAGATTGAGTAATCGTAGAGAACTTTTTCTGGAAAAATTAAGAACTAGACAAGAAAGGGAATTTATTGATTTACCACTAAAAGAAGAAGCTTTTGAAGATTTACAAATCTTGTGTAGCCCTCTTATGTCCCCTGATAGCAAAAAAGAATTAAATGAAATATTAGCTAAGTATGCACCTGATTCTGTTGTAGTGGACAGTAAATTACGTATTAGAATTTAGGAGCTATTCAGCTGAAACACATTCTTGAAGAGTCTGTTTTTTTATTGAAAAAAATGGAATGTCAGAATGCTAATGCCTTTATGGGGTCTGTATTTTTAAGCTGCAATCCCGCCTTGCGATAAAATTAGGAGGGGTGATGATATGAATATAGATGAAACAGTGGGCGCTAATATCAAGAAATACCGTAAGATGAGGCGAATGACGCAGAAAGAGCTTGGAGATTTGATCGGGGTGAAACACAATACAATTTCACAATATGAGAAAGGTAGGAATGCCCCGGAGCCAAATATGATATTTGCGATTGCCAAAGCTTTAGAAATCACGGTGAGTGATTTATTTCCGGAAACCACAAAGACGATGGTTAACGGATTGAATGATGAGCAACGAGAGTTCCTGTGTCAAGTAATAGAAAAAGCCCACGCTTTAGATGAGGAGGGCCGGAAGGATTTCTTCAAAAACATCAGGTTCGCAGTCGAATACTTCGATAGGAATGATTGACGGTACTTCCGCAGTATCATCTTTTTTGGGGTCCACTTTTAAAACTTTTTGTTATACAGGTATGCTAATGCCTTTATAAAATGCTGAACTACTAAAACTTTAGCAAGATATGCGAGACTTTTAAAAGTAAAAAAGAACCAATGGAGGAATTAATTTGGGGAATGAAGAAGTGGAAGAAAAAAATAAAATATTAAAAAACCCTAGAATGAAAACAGTAAAAAGACTCTTTTCTTTATCACAAAATCAGTGTGCATTTTCGAAATGCACAGAGTCTTTAGTTACACCTGAAGGAAAAGTTACCGGAAAAATATGTCATATAAAAGCGCGAAATGAACGTGGACCAAGATATGATCCATTACAAAGTGATGAAGAACGCCATGGATTTGAAAATTTAATTATATTGTGTCCTACGCACCACGATATCATTGATGATGATGAAAAATCATATACTGTTGAAAGACTAATAGAAATTAAAAAAGAACATGAAAATAAATCTAATAATCCTATAGATGCCGACACCGATACTATCAATGCATTCATTCAGAACATTTATACTAATAATGAAATTAATATTGAATACAAATTTCAAAATAACAGTCAAATTGCTCAAACTATAATAAATTATACAGTCCTGGATACCCCCAATAAGAATGTCAGGGTCAGTTGTAATAGAGTAAAAATAAACATTGAGCAGATTAGAAATGACCTAGCTCAAAGACAAAACATAAATGCAGTAATTTACACCCCCCTAAGAAATATAGATCGAGAAAAATACTATAGTGAGATTTCTGAATACTTAAATATCGAAGACTCAACAACTTTTATTTCATTTTATGAAAAAGTTGATGAACTTAATGAATTTCTTAAAGGGTTTATAAAATTCAGTCAAGATAAAGGATTTCAGCTAGGAACTCCAGTTGCACACGCGGGTTTTAATTACAGAAAAAAGAGCTACTTTTCCTTTATAGAAGAACTTTATAATGAAGATGTTAATAGTTTACTTCAAAGACTTCTGATATTAGGGCACTAACTTAACTATAGCCTGTCTCTAATTAGGATCAGGCTACCTTTGAGGTTCATAATAAAAAACTTAAATATTTCTCAATTAATCTCTAAAATTTTAATTATGTATGTTAAACACCTATCAATTCGGAAAAATTAATACCTATTGCCCAAAGGAGGAATAATATGACAAAATTGTACATTTTATTAACTGTGGTTTTGCTGCTGTTTTCATTTCAAAATGTTGTAGAGGCCCATTCAGGAAGAACAGATAGTAATGGTGGTCATAACTGTACTGAAAAATCCATAGCAAAAGGTCTTTGTACAGGTTATCACTATCATAATGGAGGAAGTTCGTCATCAAGTAGCAGTTCTTCTTCTAATACATCTATTCCTACTACTGAGCCAGAAGAGCCTGTTGGCCCTACGCCGGAAGAAATTGCAGATCAGGAGAAGAATGAGGGTGAAGAAGATGGTTATGCAGCTGGTTTATCTGATGGATATAATGAAACAGATGAGAGTAATACAACAACCACTGGTTCAGATGCCTATGAAGATGGATACACAGCTGGTTATCAAAAGGGGATAAAAGAAGGTAGAAAAAAACTGAATCATGAAAAAGAAGAAGCTTTTAAGACTGGGTATGATGCAGCTAAGGAAGGTTTAAATACTGAAGTACCTGAAGCTTATATAGGAAGTGATTTGGTTCAAGCTTCGTATAAAGAAGGATATGAAAAAGGAATATCCGAGATTGAAGAAGTAAAAAAAGAGGAATATTACACCCTGGGCAATGAAGACGGAAAAAAAGATAAAAACAATGAACCAAACGATATAAAAGATATTTATTTAGATTCATATAAAGATGGTTATGAAAAGGGGCAGCAAGAACTAAAAGATAAATATGTCAACCAAGGTTATGAGGCAGCTTATACAATGCTAAAATATGAAAGCCCAACATTAGATAAAGAAAAGTATGAAGGTTGGTACAAAGAGGGTTTTGACTCAAACCAAGAAATAAAGGAAATTAAAAATGAAGCACATGAATTAGGATTAAGTGGTGCTACATATGAATTACCCCATGAATATGAAAAAGCTGAAGTTCTATATGAACACTATTACGATAGTGGAAAGAAAGAATACGACAAGGAGAAAAGAGAAGATAACCAAAAGGCTGCAGGTGGTATGGGGGTAGTTGTTTTAGGATGGCTAGTTAGAAGGTTTTATGTTGCAAGAAAAACAATCAACAATTAAGGGGGGAAGAGTATTGGGTATATATAGAACAGTTTGTTATAAAGTTGAAGATCTCTTTATTAGAATGATGAGTCGCAATCAAAACTCTGAAGAAATTAAACAAAAAGTTATTGACTATCGAAATCAAAAGGAGATGGATAAAAGAAGAAAAAGACAGGAATTAAAGGCTAATCAGGATAAAAAACTAAAAATTAACGAACAAAAAAGGGCTGATAAGGAAGCGTAAGAAAAAGGATTTATTACTTTAATGTTCAGGTTTTAAATTCTGGCGTTCAGTTAGGTATCTATAAAAGGTAGCCCTACTTACTTCAGTAGCCATCAATATCTCGTTAATGCTATATTCCTTACTATCATACATGCGAAAGGCCATATCCAATTTGGATTGGTCTTTTTTGGGTCTACCTCCTTTTCTTCCCCTAGCTCTTGCAGCATTCAATCCGGACTTCGTTCGTTCAGATATAATGTCACGTTCAAACTGCGCTAATCCACTAAAAATTGTGAACACTAATTTTCCCATCGCTGTTGTAGTATCAATATTTTCATTAATGGATACAAAGTTGATGCCATTATCCTGGAAGTTGTTGATTAGATCTACCAAGTGTTTTGTGCTACGACCTATTCGATCAAGTTTATAAACGACCACAGTATCTCCATCCCGTAGATACTTCATCATTTCCGTGAATGCCGGCCGATCTTTTTTCGTTCCCGTTATTTTTTCTGAATAGATATTTTTCTCTTCCACACCGTATTTCTTTAACGCGTCAAACTGCATATGTAAATTTTGATCTTTTGTACTGACTCGGGCATACCCAAATAACATATTTTGTAACTCCTTTTTGAATTTCGTTAATTATATATTATCAAAAAGGTTATTTGATGTACATATTGATACTTTGTTTTTGATACGACTTTTGAAACTGGATTTGTAATATAAAGAGATATATTTTTAATTATTGAGTGCTCGTTATCAAAAACGAACGTTTTTGAAACGATTAGTAAATGAAAAATCTTTCAGAAGAGAGGGTTTATCTCGAACTCAAGTCTTTAAGATAAGGGCAGTTATCTTGAAGACTTGAGTTCGAGATAAAAGGAAATACTCCGAGTTTTTTATCTTTTCAAATTAAATATTCTAGTAGGGAAAATTCCCATTTTGTAGAATATAGTACATAAGAGGTATCGGTTTCATCCTTCCAGATAGATCGGTTAATGGTCTTTCAAAATAAGTTATCTCGATATCAAGCCTTGTGGTTAAGGGTGATTATCTAATAAAAATAGGAAGTTTGGATTTTATTTATCTGTAATTTTACATATTCTTTAGAAGAGGCTACAAAATTATACTAGAATATAATTTGAGAGATTGTTTTTTAACATATTTCCGTATTAAGGAGAGGTGGTCAGTGTTATGGATTTTATGATTGAATTACTTGGCTTACAAGAAGGCTGGATTGAGAATAGAAGGTTCATTGTTTCTAACCTCTATAAATATTATATTTAAAAAATAGAGAAAGGGGCGAGACCTATGGAACAGTCTTATGGTTACTCCAAGCGATTTAAAGAATTCTTTATGGAAAATAGTAAGGCCTTTGAACAAGCTCTTTTATCGGAAGCGGTGAATGTTCAAAATAAGATTGATGAAATCATGCGAGTGGGGAACATCGACCTTGTTAACAATGCGCATAACTTAGTTATGTATATCATTAATGAGGAAGAAAAATCATTGAGGAAATTCGCTGAACAAGAGGGGATTGCCTGGGCCACGCACTCCATTGATCTATCATTCAAATTAGAATGGGTCCATTCTATACGTAGAACGTTGTGGTTGTTTATTGAAAAATACTATAAGGGAAACGAAAATAACCAAATAGAGGATTTTTTTCAGTTGGAAACTGAAATTAATAATCGTGTAGATGACTTTTTGAATACCTTCTTCATTCGTTATTCCACCTATAAGGATGCATTAATTAAGACTCAGCAACAGTTGGTTGAAAATCTTTCTGTACCAATTATCCCTATTAATGATTCCATCTTCGTACTTCCTCTAATCGGTACAATGGATACTAATCGTGTAGAAATTCTTCAAGATAAAGTGTTAACAAAGGTTTCTGAATTAAGCATAGAAACATTGATTCTGGATTTATCCGGGGTCGCAATAATGGATCGAGAATCTATCATCGAATTAAAGAAGAGTATGGATGGTTTAAATATGATGGGCTGTAAAATGGTCATTACTGGTTTAAGGAAAGAAATCGTACGAGAGGTATTAAATACCGGGCTTACCTTCAATTCTCAGACCGAAACCTTAGCCACACTTCAGCAAGCGTTAAGCAAATATTTCCTACCAGAGCTGGATTAGATAAAAAGGACCGCCTTACTATTAGAGGGTTAGACGTATTTTTGTATGGCACATCAGTAGCTCGCGAGCGAGTCTATATTATGCAAAGAGAAAAAAATTATGGTTATTAAATGCCCTTAATACAATTAAGGAGATGAAAAGCGGAAATCATGATTTCAACTCATTATGGATCCGGGGACTTGGGGGTAGCAGGATTAGAACAATAGTACAAACTAAACTAGGAGTGAATGCAGGAAAAATTCGAAGCAGCAAAATTAAGCACCCAGTGGACTATTTCACTCCACTGGGTGCTTTATTCTTTCTACTGTCCAATCTATTGTACTAGCATGTGCAATTGAATTTAGTTTATTCGCTAATAATTTTGCTTCTTTATAATCAGTGAGAGTCTTAGGAGTAGTAGTACCGGTGTCCTTTAATGTTTCAATACCACCATCATCTAATCGTCGAATAATTCTGTACATGTTTATCAGCTCCTAATTGGTTTATAGAAGTGAAATCATTATACCAAAAAAATCCAAATATTTGTATACCCTAAAAGTATAAAAATTAAACAAAACAAAAACACAATGCTGATCATTGTGTTTAAGTTAAAAACGAGTGAAATCAAGATTTATTTTCCCTCTTCTTTTAATGCTGATTGAATTAATTTAATTTGCGAATCAATAACTCCTACTTTCCTATAAGTGATGAAGAATACGAAAACCCTTTAAGTTATTTTCGTTAACTTCCAATTAACAGTAAATCAACCGGGCTTCAAGTTGAGGAAGAAATAAAAAAGAAGCAAGTTTATGTTCTTCATTCGGATTGATTTAGCAGTGGTGGAAAATTTTCGACTCATAAGTATCTAAGAATTTCTATGGCTGCCACAATTTCTCTTGAAGAGTTGAATGAGGGTTTAGTTAGACTTAAAATCCATCTTGGCCATCTAGATTAGTTATTTGAATTATTTTATTTACCTTATACTTGCTAATTAAAAATAAAGGGCGCAAGATATTGCCTTTTTGAATTTATCTCGAAGCTGAGTCTTTTAGAAACGGGGGCAATTGCTTAATAAGAGTCGTCATCTTTGAGCAAATAGAATGTAGAAAAGGAGTGATTATTAATTCTTAATTTAGATGGAACAGAAAAAGAATACTTAAACTATCGTCATGTTTATCGACCTAAATTGTTAGAGAGGTTGAAGTCATATAGTGTAGGTATAGAACAGCAACATGTACTTGATATTGGAACAGCAAGCGGTTTGTTCGCGAGGGATTTAGCTAGACAGGGGTGCAGAGTAACTGGTATTGATTTATCTTCTGAATTAATCCATCAAGCCCAGCAAGTCAATATAAAGGATCAACTCCCTATCGAGTATTTGGAAGGAAACGTGGAACATCTTCCGTTTGAGAAATCATCATATAAAGTTATCACGGCTGTTTACTGTTGGCATTGGTTTAATAAATTAACAGTTGCTGAAGAAGTCTATCGTGTATTAGAAGACAATGGGCGTTTAGCAATTATAAATTACGAATGGCTCCCTTCTAGAAATTCCATTGCACTACATACTCAAACCCTTATTGAAGAGTTTAATTCTACAGCCTACAAACCAAACGAAACCAAAATGTTCCCCGAATGGGTGGAGGATATATACAAGGCTGGTTTTTCTGGTGTTGAGACTTTTTCTTTTGATATAAACATACCTTATTCCATAGAGAAGTGGATGGGACGAATACAGGCTAGTCCTGAAATTGGGGGCTCGTTAAACAAGGAAGAGATCAGCGAGTTTAATTCTAGACTTAAAACATTTTTAGAAGAACATGCGAGTACAACTTTTAATATCCCTTATAGAGCTTATGGAATTATTGGAATCAAATAATGCAATGAAAGAGTTTTTTAATCTTCCAAATTCTGTGCTACCATAAATATATTCTTTAGGAAAGGTTGAGTATAGATGAGCAGAGCAGAGACGAGCACAAAATTAGATCTGGAAAAGGTTATTTTTATTGGTCGAACCTATGGAGAGTACATGGACATGTTTTTATTGTCAGAAGAGGATTTGAAAGAGAAAAAAGTATTGGATTGCCCATCGGGTGCTTGTTCATTTACAGCCGTTGGTCAGTCAAAAGGGTTGGATATTACCGCATCTGATATTGCATACGATCATTCAGTAGGTGATCTTAAAGCTAAAGGAGAAGAGGATATTCAACATGCCATGGCTCACATGGAGAAGGCTAAAAGTAATTACGTATGGGATTATTTTGAGGATATAAATCAGTTAAAAGAGCATCGGGAAAAGGCTTTACTTGATTGCACTCAAGATATGAAAAAGAATAGCGAGCGATATATACCAGTTAATTTACCATCATTGTTATTTAATGATAATGATTTTGATATCCTTTTATCTGCACATTTCTTATTTACTTATGCTGACCGCTTAGATTTGCAATTTCATATAGACACTCTTAAGGAATTGCTTAGAGTTACAAAAGAAGAATTGAGAATATTCCCTTTGGTGGATTTAGCAGGAAATAGATACGAACATTTGGATCATGTTATCCAATACTTAAAGGGTAATGGTTATTCAGTCAGAGAAGTAAGGGTTCCATACGAGTTTCAGAAAGGCGCCAATACTATGTTAAAGGTGAGTAAAAGTTATTAGGCCTTGAGGGCAACGTACAACGTTGTCCTCTTATTTTGTGTACAAACTTTTATTTCACTACAATGGTAAAAGTAGATATGATAACGTATATATCTTGATTTCGAGTCTTCAACTCTAGGGGGCTTTACAGCAATATCATTTAGAGGTGGCATAAAAAACGTAAGCAGAAACTCCTGCTTACTTAACTATACTCACTTCTCTCTACTCTCCAGTGTTTCTCAGGAATAGTTGAGTGATTGAGTTTTATACAAAAATCTTCTGCTGCTATGGAAGAAGGAAAGGTTTTGGATAAATGGCTATATGAATCCTTTAAAATTTCCGTTTTCCCATCAATTGTTCTAACAATTAGAAACATGAGGGTAAACTCTCCTTTAGGGGTGTTAAGCCATTAAATTATCGTGATAAAGTATTGTCTCATAGTATAGAGGTTAATCATACCCTCTAGGAAGAATGTTTTGAAATTGAAATAAATGATCTAATCATAGTTTATTAAGATTAGAGCTCCATATCTCGAATTCGAGTCTTAACGAAACGGGGGGCGATTATTCAATAAGAATGGTCTCCATTTTTTATTAAAGAGTGGGGCAGTATATTTTAAAACTCAGTTTCGAGATAATATAAAAAAGTTGGAAATAGTATTCTGAAATCCTCTTCTGAACTGGAAATTGAATGCCTAAAACTGTCTGGTAAAAGTGGATTTGAAACATTATCTTTTTCTAGTATAAAAAATGAGAAAAGACACAGTACTAGTATGAGGTGGTAGAAATGGCATTTATTATAATTGTAGGCTTTATCTTTCCATGGATCACAGGCATTTACTTATATAAAAAAGCACCCAAAATTTTTTATACGACGGTACCCATTACCGCGTTGATTGCGGTTGTTTTGAACCAGGCAGGCATTCATATGGGACTGTGGAAAGTGAATCATATGCCGACGATTGTTTTACTTGATTCCTTATTTTTAGATTTAGGAATCTTCACTATCGCCGGAGCCTGGTTCACCTATATGCTGGTGTACAAAAGCATTAATCCTCTCTGGGTCTATATCATATTCATCGGAGGTATGGCGGGATTAGAAGGGCTGGCTCTTCTAGTAGAAACAATAAAATATGATCAAACATGGAATTTTTTTTATACTTTCCTAATGTATGTCGGGGGTTTTCTTGTCATTGGATGGATTATTAATATATTAAAGAAGCTAAAAGTTTTCCCATAAATTTTTCTAGGCTGTTGAGAAAGTCTCGACAGCTTGTTTATTTCCAAACACTCCAACTATTCACCGCGTTAATTTATTAAAATATAAGTAGAATCACTCTAAGGTGGTGTTTTGATGTTTCAACACTCCCTCTGATTAAAAGGTAAGATGTTACATCTTATGAAGAATTCTTTATTCCACCGTAATTTACTAATGATTTTGTATAAAGGGAATTAGAAAGGGATTTAATTAAAATTATCTCAGTCTTGAGTTTTCTTTTATAGGGGGCTTATTAGGAGTAGACCTCAAAGAAATGTTCTTAAACTGATTTCCTATACAATGATTAAGGACTCCACTTATATATTAAGCGGAGTCCTTAATCGGGGGGATTGGTCATTTTTTAGACATTCTCACAAAATTGGTTGAAAAGTGAGAATATTAGATAAGTATAAATTGTAGTACAATACTTGTTTAATGTAAACAGGATGTAGAGAATTAAAGAAAAATTTGAAATCTTGATTTCAAGCCTTCATGAATCGGGCGCTTTAATGAAATAATCTATAAATACAAAAGACCTTCAATATCCAACAATTTATGCATGGTTGGTTGTTTATTGTAGGTTTTTTATATGCAAAAATATGTTGCCATTTCATGCATGTACTTTATGCCAACTACAGGTGAGACATCCTCCGTATTTATAGATAATTTTTAAAATGAGTAGAAATGATTGGTTTTTCCTATACTAAGAGCATAATACCAAGAGGAGGGAGTTTATGAAAATCGCGATTATCGGTGCTGGCTTGTCGGGGCTTTCCTGTGCTTTGACCTTGGAGAAGTATGGGTATCAGGCGGATATATTTGAAAGACGAGCGATGGTAGGTGATCGTTTTGTCATTGCAGAAGCCATGTTTGCTATGTTTCACACTCCCTATGATGATGCAGTTAAATACTTATCTGAAACCCATGATATTCACCTTAAGCCTACGACCAATATTCAAAAAGTTCACATTTATTCTGAAAACGAGCACTCTTTTATAGACGGGCATCTGGGATTTACGAATATGCGAGGGAAGCATCCAGAAGCCTATGAGAAGCAGCTTGCTCATCAGCTAAAAGGTGAAATCCACTTTAATAAAAATGTATCCTATAAAGATATTTCTACAGAGTATACGCATGTGGTTCTTGCTACAGGGGATGTATTAGACACTAAAAAATTTCAACCATATGATGTGGCTTTCAAAGCTAGTTTTAAAGGGGCCGTCATTGAAGGAGATTTTAATCAAACTGAGGTCTACACTTTCTTTAATCACCATTTTGCACCTAAAGGTATGGCTTATGTACTGCCCCATTCTGATAGGGAAGCCTCTTTTGTATTAGTGTATCCGCAATATCCCGAAAATGAGACGCTGGATAAAGAGGAGCTATGGAAAAAGTGTTTGGCTGAATGCTGCAGGAGGCTGGACCAAGACTTTAAAGTGACTAGCGAATATTCCATTAAAGATTATCGAATCGGTAAAATTCAAACACCGAGGATAGGGAATACCTTTTTTGTGGGCAATTGTTGGGGGCTATCACACCTGTATTTGGTTTTGGGCAATTTGAATCGATGATGACCGGAATTTATGCCGCTCATGATATGGTTGGGATCGGCAATTATGAAAAGTTGGTTCAACCACTATCTACGAGTTATCACGATTCTCTCACCTTGCGAAGAACTTTAGAAAGATTGGATAACAAAAAACTTGATCTATTAACCAAGTCAATGAGTAATGAATTAGTCGAAAGCTTTGTCACAAGTAAAAAATTCAATGCCATGAAAATATTGAGCCGAATCATTCATCCATATCCTCGTAAGTCATAACCCTCTAGAGCTAAGAGAGCGATTATAGGGTGATCGATTATTGTCTTAAAAGGAATATGTATGATAACACACTCAGCTATGAAGGCAGCCTGATAAGTATTATGTTTGATTTATGGAGCAGTTTTTGGAAGTGAAATTAACGAGTGGAGGAAATTTAATGAAAAAATAATCTATTATCTAAGCAAGAAGCAAAAGGGTTATGGTTGGCTGCATAATTAGCTAGATGTCTTTTTAAAGATCTAAAATTCAAGGGGGGATAAACCTATAAAGAAAGATAAAACCACTATTCTGCTATAGCTTCTTTCCTAGCACCCATGGTTAACCAGCGGTGCATAGGACTTACCTATCGTTAAGATAAGCCGAATACAACGCTTCCGCATCGTACCCAATATATTCATCTGAAAATGCATCAAGAGGAGAATCCAGCGCTGTTCTTCTAGACATTCTTTAGGAAGTTGAATCGTCGCTTAAATAAAAGCAAATTTCTCAATATTAATACTGAGAAATTTGACTTTTTAATTTTGATCCCATTTACCAAGAAAGAAATGTAAGTCTCCAGAATTACATAAGGTTACTATTATTCTTTTCCATCATCCATTACCTTTCCCTATAAACGCTAAATTCAACAGATATGTTTTCAGCAATGCTTCTATTAAGATACTACTCCTGTTTCTTTTATAGTTACTTGAATATCCACCTCTACATTTATCTTGTCGTATATCGGTTCCCATTCGTCTTGCTTCCAACCTCTTTTATTCTTTCTAATTTCATTCCCTAACCCTAACGGATCGACGTCCCACTGCTCGAATTTCTCCAATAACTCTTTGGATTTACCTTCAAATGACTCTTCCATTCTCTTGCTTATTTCATTTATGGTGGATTTATTAATCTTGGAACCCGTATATTCCCTTAAAAAGCCATCCATTTTTAATTTTATTTTAATCGTCGGTTTTTTCGAAGAAGCATTAAGGACCTCTACATGCTTTTTAGAAGATAAATTTTGTATTGAAGCATAGACATCATCCTTAACATGAAATGTATACGAACCATGGCTAAAAGACTCTTTCATCTGCCTAAATACCATTGTATCGTAATCATATTTTATTTCCCCTTTGTATACCGCATCTTTTAAAAAACTTATTCCATCAATTCTATATTTTTCTTTCTCTATAGAAATAATGGGCAAAAAAGGGTCTTTTCCTGGTTGGTAGTAATCAAACAAAAAAGTATGCAAGTTCGTTTGAGGAAGAAAATTTCGTTCGGTATTATTTTTTAACAATTTACTCAGCAGGACGCCAACATCCTGATTTGTACTAGCGCTATTTTCGAGTAAGGGGGCACTCCGATCTTTAGCAATAGTTACAAATAAACCCGTACTGATGCTCGGATCTCTTTGGTAAGAATCCAAGTATTTCATAAGGTTATCTTTCGCTAGTTCTTTACTAAAAATCAGGACTTTATTTTGAGCAATGACCATGGGAATATCGGATTCCCCCGTGCCAAAATCAGTGGCATCTTTTGTAAATACAGCTTCCGTCTGATAATACTTGTTTATGACTTCCGTATTAGATTGGTAAAAAGGAACATTTATTGACGCTAATACTTGATCTCCCTCCCCTTTATCAAATCCCATTACAGTAACCATCGCTATATCATCCACAATTTCTTCTTGTACAAAGCAAGAAGTCAAAAAAAGTAAACTAGATACTGCTAGTAATGATAAAACTCTCATGATTCTACAGCTTCTTTCTTAAACAATGTAATGAGGTAAAGCAAAGGAATATATACTCCTAAAAAATAAAGACCTACACGTGAAGAGATGGTATTTAATAAACTAATTTGACTCCTTGTCTCAATAAACCCTACACTTATAAAAATCACGATTAAAAGGATATTTAATATTCGTTTCTGTGTCACTTTAGGAAATAAATGTTTTATCCCCCTGCTTGAGGCCCATAGCCAAAGGCATAAAATGGGCAAGATGACAATCAGCCACGTGGTCACTCCGATATACTCAAAACGGGCTAAAAACGGAAATTCAACAATTTTCCACAGCGAAAGAGTAGCCCATTCAGTTTTTAAAAGATAGGGTTCAGAAAAATAGGCAAACGACACCACTCCTATGACTAAGTAAATGAATATAGTGATGATATTTCCAAAATGAGCCCACCTTTGTGAAGTCTCTCCATTTTTAATAAAGGGATAAAAGAATAATATTAACTCAAACCCTAAATAACTTAACACCATATTTCTAGTGGAGGTCACTAATTCATCAAACGTAAACTCTCCTAGGGGTAACAGGTTTCCAAAGTGGGCGTATTGTAAAGGGAAATAAAGAGTTACTACTAAAAAAGAAGGTATAACAACACTGATAAAGCAAATACCAACCACGGATCTAAACCCGCCTTTAATCACGTAAGCTACAAGTGTCAGAATTATAAATGCAATTACCCAAGTGTTTAACTGTCTATACATCCATACTTGGACAATTTCTATATAGGTCCTCAATACAGTCAGGGATAGAAACAGCAAATATAAAATGAAAATTAAATTCACTATATTCCCCACCCATTTACCTAGCAGGATCTGATTTAAATAGATAATATCCACGTTAGATTTCTTCATAATGGAGTAAATCATGTAAATATAAAGGTGCACGAGCAAACCAGCTAGAAGAATAGCTATCCAAGCATCATATCCCATACCTTCAACAATATATTTCTGAAAGCCAAGAACGCCGATGCCAATTTGAATAGCGACTAAAATAAAAAGGACAAAAAAAGGAGATACTTTCGCATTTTCTTGAATGGTTATAGACTTTTTCATTTAATGGCCCTCTTTATTCGTAAATGTCTTCATTCTTTTTTCTTTTATTTTTGGGAAAACGAAGAGGATTTTGTGTCCTTAGATAAATAGGACGAGTATTACGCTCTTTTAGATTTAAGCGAAAAATCGCATCTCTAAAGTCTCCAAAACGAAAAGGGTAAATGGGCTCCATATACGGTCGTCCCAAAGAAGTGAGTTGAATTAAATGGGCCAAAATAAACGCGATACATATGGAAACTCCTAATAATCCAAATAGACTTGCGAATACCAATAAAGGAAACCGGACTAACCGAATAGTATTACCGATATTATAGATAGGCGTCGTAAAAGACCCTAAGGCACTAAGAGCCACTATAATCAAAAGAATGTTACTAGTTAGTCCCGCTTGTACGGCAGCTGTACCAATTACAATACCTCCGACGATACCAATCGTTTGACCGATCTTAGTAGGAAGCCTCGCACCAGCTTCCCTCAACAATTCAATCGTAAGCTCTAAAATAATAGCTTCTAGAATGGGCGGGAAAGGTACATTCCTTCTAGAAGTTACTAGTGTTCCTATAAGATCCTGAGGAAGTATCTCATGGTGATAGGTGAGCACGGCTACATAAACAGGAGTGGCGATAATAGAAAGAATAACAGCAACGACTCGTATTAAACGCAAAATAGAGGCCAAGGTCCAATGGATATAGTAATCCTCGAAGGAGGAGAAAAATTCAATGATGCTCGTTGGCCCTAATAACACATGGGGGGATCGATCCATTAGTATTACAATTTTTCCTTCGGCTAAGCCAGCACAGGTTCTGTCAGGACGTTCCGTATCTAACAATTGAGGAAAGGGAGAAATTTTATTATCACTGATTAACTCATCAATATTCGATATATCATTGAGGACATCAATTTCAATGTTCTCTAAGCTTTTCTCTACCCTATCAATGTTATCCTGATTGGTTAATCCATCTAAATACAAAAGACCGACTTTTGTATGGGATATCGAACCAATTTTAAACTGCTTTAACCTTAATTGGGGGTCAGGCAATCGACTTCGTATTAAGTTTAAATTTACCTCGTAGGACTCTACAAATGACTCTTTGGGACCGATTACACTATACTCTATCTCGGGAATCGTCACTTCTCTAACGTTGAATCTTTCCGCCCTAATCAGTAAACCGCTACCTAAATCATTTTCAAGTTGTACATATATAAAACCCCTATAAATTTTATCAAGGATCAGAGCAACATCCGATGTTTCCCTAACCATTTCAATAGGCAGCTGGCTTTTCAATTCACTCAGCTTTGTAGTTTTACAGTTGGAAATATTGTGAAGGATATCTCTATGCAGGATATTTACATCAATTAAACTTTTAAAATAATTCACGTAAAACCCAACGGGTTTTCCATCATTTTTATAATGAATAAAATCAGAGGACTCGGCTAATTTTTCAAGCCCAGGTAAGATAGCTATTTTATTATTTGAGTTAATGTTTCTCCTTCTCATTTTATCCATCTACCTTTTAAAAATATATTTACTCCTTAGTATCTCTTGAAGATAACCTTTTATTCGTATCACGAACAAAATCAACTTTTTTTACAAAGGAGAGAAAGTCTATTATAATGAACAAAACTTCCATAATAAAGAAGGGATACATTGATTTACCATAGAGATAGAACATGTGCTACATGTAAAAAGAAAAAGTCATCTTATCACTTTATAGGTAAAGGCCAAGACTATTTAAATTGCCAGTCTTGCCGTGAAATGAAGAAGAAAAAACGCCAAAAAGCAAGACAACAGTTTTTGAACGAAGGAAGAATTTATTGTGATCGTTTATAAATAGTTTACTGAACCGATCACCTGCTCGCTTCATGAATGATAAGTAGAACTTGTATGGTAAGAATGTCCTCCTTAATCATTTTTCTTGCATGAACTAACTTATTAAAAATCAAGCCGATGCTATAAATAGGAGGAGGTTTTATCATGAAATTGAAATTCATACTGACTACGGCGGTCGCAGTAGTGGCTTCAGTTCTTGTGATTTTATCTCTATATGAGGAAATAACAACTGCGATCACGGACGATTGCTCGGGAGACCATTTTTGCTCTTTTTACGAGCTGAGAGAAGTATATGAGGAAGGAGAAGATTGGGAGATTGAGAAAAGCAGCGCCGGTGATGAACGCTGGCTCGTGAGTGCGATCCATGGCGGCGGGATTGAAGAAGCGACCTCTACACTAGCCGAGGCAATTTCCGGGTCCTCTTATCCCTTTTACTCATTTAAAGGAAGGCTAAAGTCGAATAATTACAGCAATTTACACATCACATCCACCCGTTTCGATGAACCGGAGGCTCTAGAGATGGTTGCTAATGCTGAATATCATATTTCCATTCACGGGGCAGCCGGAGATGATCCCAAAACAATGATTGGTGGGCTAGACAAAGAGCTAAAGGGAATCGTGAGTCGGCATTTAGAGGAAAATGGGTTTGAAGTAGCTGTAACTCCTGAGCACCTTAACGGCGATCACCCTGACAATTTCACAAACAAAACAAAAACAGAACGAGGCGTGCAGCTGGAGATT
>NZ_CADDWH010000003.1 GCF_902809865.1 Halobacillus sp. Marseille-Q1614
ACAGCAAAAAACGTACTCGCAACAAATCCAGTTTTAGTAAGGGACGATGTCAAGTCGTACACTTACTTTAACCTGCCTCCCCCCTCCTTAAAGAGGCGGGGCAACGTTGTTTTGATCTTTGGAGGGGTT
The DNA here is from genome assembly GCF_902809865.1 of Halobacillus sp. Marseille-Q1614. Classification (NCBI taxonomy): domain Bacteria; kingdom Bacillati; phylum Bacillota; class Bacilli; order Caryophanales; family Bacillaceae; genus Halobacillus; species Halobacillus sp. Marseille-Q1614. The sequence goes on from NZ_CADDWH010000003.1 coordinate 130, forward strand.
ACGCATTCGCGCCGTTTTAAATCCCAAAACAGAGCATCTAAGACGCTATTTTATTCCGTTTCCTTTTGGTGCTGGAACCTGCACCCTTCAAACTTCCAAAAGCAACCCCATCGGGCAAAGAACACCCTCCGGGGCAACTTTTTTCAGTGTACTTGAAGGGTTCTCCAGCACAAAAAGACTACGGCATAAATCGCTGAAAGGTGGGGAAATTTAATTTCTGCAATGCAATCTTTTGAGACATTAAACCCACTCATGGGGCGTATTGACATGGTAAGGAAGCCCCTGTATTATGACAGTAAGGAAAGTTATAATTCGTAACGGAGGTAAGTACAATATGGAGGATGAACTTTTAAACGGTGCAGATTTCGCTAAAGAAAAGGGGAAAACCGCCTCATGGGGTACAAGGTTAGCTCAAGAAGCGAACAAAGCCGGATTGTCCTACCCCAGAAAATACGGAAATTATTGGATGGCTACCCGGGAACAATGGGAGAACATACTAATTGAATTGAACTGGGAATTAAGAGACAGAAAACCTTATAAACGTTGATGAGTCGGTGCTTCGCGCATCGGCTTTTTTATTTTTCATTTTTTCCCTAAAGAATGTTATAATTCCTATTGACAAGGAACGTTAACATTCGTAAGATGTAGATATAACAAAAATTAGGAGGTAATCAAACATGCCAATTATTGAAGGTTTGGAAAGGTTACTTGATGACATTGCAGGTTGGGCTCTTATGCTGATTGTTCCATTCTTGATCGTCCAGGCGGTCATCATCGGTTTCAAATTATCTGGAACGGATGATCCACACGAAACAAGGAGCATTAAGTCAAAAGCAGTCAAAGTTTTAATCGGTGCTGCTGTTATTGGAACTGCGCCTTGGATCGGCTCTCAGCTAATGAGCTACTTCTAAAATTGAGGTGAAATTATGAATTTCTGGAATCCGTTAGAAGACGCGCAAGAATTTATAAGAGAATGGCTTAACCAGTTAGCTACTGACATGGTTAACGGGGGGATTGAACTTGTGGGGGATGTGATTACATCCCCTTTTGATTTATCTGAAAGGTTTCCGCAAGTAGATGACTTGATCTTGGGAATGCAAGGCATAGCAGGAACTATGCTGATGATCTTCCTGTATCAGCGTATTTTACAGGCTATGTACAGCGAAACGGTTGAATCAGAAGATGTGAATTATGCAAAGATCTTGGGAGATACAGCCATTGCAGCCGGCCTTATTGCTAGCTCTCCCCTATTAGCTCAGAAAATCAGTGTTGCTATAGCAGATATAACGAAATGGGTAGCAGATTTTAACATCGAGTATCAATCAGCAGATGACTTCTTTATGTCATTCAGTGCAGGAACAGAAGTAGCAGCTATAGGGCTTCACATGCTATTGCTTTTCATTGTTTGGGGCTTTTCTTGGATGGGATTAGCTATTTCTGGAGGTATCCGCGTTGCTTTATTTGGGATAGGAGTTATTATTTCCCCTCTTGTTATGGCGGCATATCCGATCAATCCAGGTATAGTGAGGCAGTTTTTTGTAAGCATGATAGCCGTTATTATGACGCAGCCGTTTCAGATGATTTGTTTATTGGTAGGAATGGGAGTTGCAAGCTATGGAGGTTTCTGGGGCTTGTTAGTATCTACGGCTTTCTTTGGAATCGGGATCTTTGGAACTGTTTATCTGAAAAACATCATCATTCCAGCTGGAGTGAGTTCTGGCGCGAGTGGTGCTGCAAAAATGTTTTTATACAAGTTGGTGAGGCGGTAATATGTTCAAATATGAAATTCCCCGGAATGTTCGGTCTATCCCTTCATTTCTGGGGCTAAGTGCTAAAGGGTGGGGCTGGACAATAGCAGGCAGCCTGATCCTTTCATCCATTGTCTATCTAATTACAGAAAATCCGATTTTAACCATAGGTGCAGTATTGTTCGTTTACTTCTTCATTAAGGCGACTTTTGAAATTGATGAAAAGACAGGGCTTCCTAAAGTGGAACTGATATTCCAGGAGTACAGCAATCAAAGGGCAAGGATAATAACACTTAAATGGGGAGAGGATCACAATGAAAAAGCAGCCGTTCGGACTTTTATCAAAGGTAAGTAAGAAAGCAAAGTTTAAGAAAAAGTTTTTCAATATTCCTGTAGAAGAATTTGACTCTGAGATTATTCGCACATCTGACGGCAAGTTTAAAACCGTCTTAAAGGTTATAGACCCCTTGAACGTAAACATGATGGGGGAAAAGGAGATCCGTAAAGCCATAAAGCACACACAATCAGCATTAAACGCTTTAAACCCCGGTGAACGTTGTCAAATGCTTATCACATCTGATGAAGTGGACATATCGCAGTACATTCAAGAATTAGAGAAAAAACAGGATAATGGCAATAAAACAGCCATTGCAGACTATAAAAATTCGATGATTGAAGGCAAGAAAAAGTTTCTCCAGGACTACGCAGTCAAAGCCAGAAACACTCATAATTTCTATTTAGTCCTTGAATCGAAGGAAAAGAAACATCACGATGCAACAGCTGAGTTATTAGACCTTATGACAAACGTTGTGGAGCATTTAGAGAAGGCAGGGCTAAAGATTGGCCGCCTGTCCGAGGAAAAAGTTAAGGCTATTATTTACAATCGTCTGACTCCTAACAGCAATAGACAACAGCCGTATGAGGAAGGAATGGACCTCACAGCATGGCAGCCTCCAGACATTGCAACAGGAAATACGCTGGAGATAGATGATCTACATTATTCCTTTTATTCTATCTCTTACTTCCCGAAAGAGATCGGGGAGGCTTGGATGGACCCCATACTAACAGCCAGGGTAAATGTTGATGTATCGGTTTCTCTGCAGGTAGTTTCTAAGAATGATCAAATGGATAGAATTAATAGTCAAATACGAGAATTAGAAAGACGTATAGCAGAAACCAAGGCAGAGTCTGTAAAACAGCGTTACGAAGACCAGATAAAAAGTTCAAAACGCCTTTTAGACCGTATCAGCGACGACAGTGAAAACTTATTTAGAGTAACCTTCATTTTCGGAGTAAAAGCCAATGATAAAGAGGATTTACACTCTCTCTGCAACCGATTTGAGACGAATATCAAAAGTAACCGCATGAAAGCCAATAAGATCAAGAATAACCCTCATTGCTTGTGGTACATGCTGCCGATCGGCTATAAAAACACAAACATTGAAACTCGTTACGGTTGGCCGATGTACACGGAATTAATAGGGGCTATGCTTCCTTTTAACGCCTCTGAGTTCAATTACAATACAGGGTTATTGCAAGGAATCAACGTGAAATCTGAATCCCCTGTCACCTATGACCCCTGGAATAAACGCATGTTTAATAACAGGAATGAGGCCATCTTAGGGGAATCAGGCTCAGGAAAAAGCTTTGCAGTTAATTTAAAAGTGTTTAGGGAGTATTACGCAGGGAGAGCCAAACGGCAATTCATTATAGACCCTGAGAGAGAATACAACACCATTCCTGGGGCGAATCAGATCATCTTTAAACCTGGCAGTAAGTTTATAACGAATCCATTTCATATCAGGAGTGCCATTTTAGATTCTGACGTTGAGGATGAAACAGCCGACATTTCTGCATACCTGCCGAAGAAGATCAGCGAGGTTGTAGACTTTTTCAAGTGGATTGTACCTGATATGTCAGCAGAAGAATTAGCCCTCTTATCTATATCGGTTGAGGATGCTTACAAAGAGGTAGGACTTGATCATAAGGAGCACATCGAAGCCCTTCCTAAGCTTTTTCCTACCCTAACGGATCTTAACACTGAAATGAACAAATACGAGGAATTAAAGCGTGTGAGAGTGATTCTAAGACCTTATATAGAGGGTGTTTACTCTGGAATGTTTAACGGACAAACGAATTGGGATCTAAACGAGGCAATCAACGTCCTGGATATTCACGAATTATCAGAAGGTGTCAAAAAACCGATGATGGATTTGCTTCTTAAAGACTTATGGGAAGAAGTGAAAAGGGATAGGAACGAACCTGTTGGGCTTATTGCTGATGAACTTTGGATCTTAGCAGATAAGAAGTTCCCACAAACAATGGAGTTTATCCGAAACATGGGGAAACGAATCAGGAAGTATGAAGGCTTTCTCATGGTTGCCACTCAGAACGTCAGTGATTTTATAGCCGTTGGGGAGTATGGAACAGCCGTAATTAATAACTGTCAGTTTAAAACGCTTATGAGACTGTCTGAGAACGATGTAAGAGAAATGAAGGAAACTAAGCTTGTAACGTTTAATGAATCAGAAGAGGAAATACTCTCAGGAGATAAACCGCAGGGGTATTGCTTGCACATTGTCAAAAAGAAACGCGTCGAAATGCGTACCGTTGCCAACGAAACGGAACTAAAAGAATTAAACCTTAAAATCTCCTACGGAAACGGAATCAGGGAGGCGATCTAATTGAATAAGAAAATGATTGCAGCGTTCATTGTCGGGATAGGATTAGTTATTTTCACAGTTATTTTTACCGCAGGGGGAAAGTCAGAAAATGCCTCTAATGATAATAAAGAGAGCATTGCTGACATTGAAACGAACGTGGATGAAGAGTCCCCAGAAGTGGTAGACCATGAGGAAGATAAAGACCCGGAAGTCGTTAAAGAAACAAAGAAAAAAGCCCATGAGTTCATCAAGTATTACGCAGCATTGAACCCTAAGGAGCCTATGGAGTATCTGCCACACGTTGAAGAGATTACAGAGGCAGATTTATATACAAAACTCTCAAACTCTCCGAGAAGACCCACAGCAGCCTCACATAAACGCGTTGTGAAAGAGCTGGAGATTTACCCGGTAGATGATAATTTGCCAGACCGCAAGAAATGGAATGTCATAGCGATTATGGACGTTTACAACTCAGAAGGTGAGAAACGCACCGAGGAAAGTTCTTATCTTGTTAGTGTAGCTAAAGACAATGAAGAATGGAACGTCACAGGCTTTAAGGCGGGATACTAATGGAAGATGCAGTCATCAGAAGGGGTACCTCTACAGGTGCCCTTTTAATTAAAATAGGACTCCCTGCAATACTGATTCTATTGATTATTGTTCCTATTGCTGCTGTTATTTTGGCGTTGTCGTCGGAAAGTGGAGAGGGCGTCAACACCGGTAATCCTTCACAAATAGCAAAGAATGAAATCCCTGCAAAATATATGCCGATCTATCAGGCAGCCGGGGAAAAATACAATGTCCCCTGGAACCTATTAGCAGCACATCATAAAGTCGAAACAAACTTCGGAGAAGGAAACATCGAGAGTTACGCTGGAGCTATAGGGGTTATGCAATTTATGCCCTGCTCATGGATAGGTTGGGGGTACCCGTCTTGTGGGGGATTAGGTGACTTAGATATAGGGTGGAATACTTTACTTGATTTATCAGTTATAGAGGAATATGGAGGTTTTGGAGTGGATGGCAATGCAGATGGAAAAGCAGATCCACGAGATCCAGAAGATGCTATTTTTGCAGCTGCCTCTTATCTGGCGGCCAATGGTGCTGACGATGGTATGATCGAAGAAGCTGTCTTTGCTTATAATCACTCGAATGAATATGTAACAAAAGTATTGGAGTATTCAGAGCTTTATGTGGAGGCTGGCAGTGTTACAGGTGGTGGAGAGTTTGTTTGGCCTGTTCCTTTCACAACAGAAATAACGTCTTTATTTGGGAATCGACCAGACCCCATGGATGGGAGTACTGCTTTCCATGGAGGTATAGACATTGCCGCAGCAGGAGTACACGGAAAGTCAGTTGTCGCAGCTGCACCAGGAAAAGTCGTTATGTCAGGTAATGCCGGGGGATATGGAAAGGCTATTTATATTGATCATGGGAACGGATTGAAGACGATATACGGCCATTTGAGTGCTTTAAATGTGCCACAAGGGGTCAAGGTTAAGGCAGGTCAAGAAATCGGTCAGGTCGGATCTACTGGGCGTTCTACTGGTCCGCATTTACATTTCACGGTAGAGCAAGACGGAAAGGAAATAGATCCTATACAATTTTTCCAATAAAGGTAGCGTCAGGATTTTACTACCTTTATATGGGTTTGTAGGAAAAGTGTACGAATCTATTAAACTATTTTATAATAGAAAAAAGACGAGATAACCTTTGGTCGGGAACTCTCGTCTTCTTCAATAGTGCTCTGAATTAAATTGTCTTTTATTATTTTAGAGCACTCTGAATGATAAATCAAGTATTGGAGTGTTTTAAATGAACTATTTCACAGACCAAGATTTAGATAGTTTAGTATTTTTCCAAGTCCCGAAAGTTTTAGTCTTAGGAGAAAGATATAAGAAGATGAAACCTAATGCTTTGAAACTTTACATGGTTCTATTTGATCGAATGAAATTAAGCATGAGCAATGGATGGAAAGACAAAGATGGAAGATACTATGTCAGAATGTCTCAAGATGGTGCAGCTAAAATCTTCGAATGGTCTCCAACAACTTTCAGGAATATGAAAAAAGAGTTAGAAAAATTTGGTTTGCTAGACCAGGTCCAAGAAGGTCAAGGTAACACCAATCGACTATACATTGGTAAATGTGAATACGATAAAGAAGATATTTACAAGGTAAACCAAAGCGTAGATACAGAAATGAAAACCCCAAAAAAAGAAGCTGAAACCTTTGATATGACTGAGGAGAACAAAAGTTGTTCTTCTAGAAAGACAAAAGTTGACCCCCTAGAGGAACAAAAGTTGACCACTAGTAATAATAACTATAAAGAGAATAACTCTATTAAAAATAAGAAAGAACATATTGTTAACAAGGGAACCGTTAACAACAATCAAGTGACCATTGATATACTCGTTTTGGAGTATATGAAAAAAGGACTTAGTAAAAATGTTTGTTTGAGAGTTGTAGAAGAAATAAAGAAATCAGAAGCTACAATACATAATTTTGGTGGATACTTAAGATCAGCGCTAGATAAAGCTTTATACCGTTCCAATTATAAAAAGGGAACTTATGATCCTCATAAGTATGTTGCGGAAGAAAGAAAGAATCTTTACCATGATTGGCTAAATGAAGAAGAATACCATTAAAGAACACCCTAAAATATTACGTAATAAGTAAGAAGAGATTTAATTGATACCTTTAAACACACTAGACAATGGGAAGAAAATAAGAAGTAGCTTCCTCTAATTAACGGCTGTACTTATAAAAGTACAGCTGTTTTTTATTGGGGGCCAGCCAGCAAAACGCGGAAAACTTACGATAAGAGAGGTATACTCCCATTTATATATGCAGTTAATTAAAGGGTGGGGGGCATATGGCATGAGGATTTGAAAAAGTCCTGGGTCTGGACTTTTTCAAACCGCAGTGCTAGAAGGTTTTGACTTTGAACTACGTAAATGTCGATCGTAGGCAGAAACTTATTGGAATTTTCGGAGGCCCTAAAAAAGTAATTAAAGAACAGCTAGATCACCAAGATAGAAGGATAAAATAGGATAGCATTCGGGAAAATGCGCTTAACGTTGTAAATCCGCATTTTCCTGACGCTACCCCTATTATGACGGACTAAATAAAAATGCAATAAGGCACCTTCCGTTGGGGTGTCTTTTTTGTGTGCTTTCTTAAATTTTACATATCTCTAAGGTGGTAGTCTTATAAGATCATTTTTTGATAATATAAACACAAAAAAAGGAAGGTATTGTAAATTTGTTAGAGAATTAATAACTTATAATACTATATGGAGGCGATTAAAATGAAGAAAATTAAGTTATTGGGTCTATTGTTGATTAGTATAATGGTATTTCCCTCATCTGGCTTAGCCACCCCCACTACTTTAGGAGCAGGTGAATGGGATACTATTCTTGATACATCTATTACAGCTACTTCTTCAGGAGCAAGAACCCCAATCGTATATTCTGGGGGCGGAGATCTTCGAGTATGTGTTAGTGGAATACAGCCCTATAATGATGTAAGATTACTTCTCTACTCAGATAACGGGTCTGGTGATTCAGTTGATGACTTTGTTCCCCCACGAATGACATACTACAATAATTCTACTGTTTCTCCATTATTTTGTTTTAATAAAGTTGATGCTCGACCTCATGTGGATGGGTCAAATAACAAAGCAGAATTTTATTTAAAAGTCTATTCCTTAGTTAATTCATCTGATACCGTTAGAGTGGTTATACAAGACTAAGAGTCTGTTTCAACTTTAATAGTGATATTATTTATCTTACTTTCTTTAGCTTTATCTGTAATTACTTGTTTAATTTCGTCTTTATTATGGTAATTATCTGATGAGACATGAACAGTAAGATCTAAATTATTCTGGTGTTCCTCAGTAGTAATAGCTTTATAATCAAATCCTTTTTGGGAAAGTTCCTTAGAAGCTTCTTTAACAAATTCATCTTGTACTGAATAACTACTTTCTTGATTTTGTCCTTCAGAAGTTTTATCAGCATCAATAATTAAAAATCCTGATAGCATAACCACAAGAGTGATTCCAATCAATAAAAAGTAATACTTTTTCACATTCAATCTCCCCTTTTACCATGATTATTTAATGTATATGTTTGTCCGAAGGGGGTATGTAATTACTGTTTTTTTACAGTTGATAAGTAACAAAGTAAGGGGTAGTATCAGAAAAATGCGTATTTACAACGTTAAGCGCATTTTTCTGATACTACCCCTTTTTCGATAGATGGGATTAGACGATGTCTTATCTGTTTATCCTCTAAAAAGACGAGAGAAAAACCCCTTTTTACTTTCCTTTTCTTTCGTAGCTGCTGCCTCCTCTGCGGTTGGCTGAACCTCTGTTTGCTCTGCCTCTGCTGGAGCCTCTAGTCTATACTGTTCTAACTCTTTTCTAAATTGTATCTGCCTCTCACGGTTATACTCCTCTAAAGATTGATTCACTTGGTCAAAACGTTTGTCTATTTTCTTGTCCTGTTGATCCAAACGGTTAAATAATTCTTTTAATAAATCGTTTTGCGCGGCTACTGTTTCCTTAAGCTCTTTTATATCGTCGTTATAACTGGAGTCTGGAGCCTTTTTAGGTGTTTTAATAACCGTTTCATTAGCCCATTTAATTACTGTTTCCGCGGCCTGTTCTAATGTCATGGTACCGTTGCTCTTTAATTGAATCAATCGACGTAAGAGCATAACGTCATTACTTAAGTAATATCTTTTCCCATTGCTGTCATGGTTAAAGTTATAACCATGCTTTTTTAATAGGAGTGCATATTTTCGTAATGTAGAATCTTTTATATCAAGCGTTTTACATACTTCTGTAGCTGACGCAGCAATCTCCGGATCATTTTCTTTATCTGTCATAGCAAGTTAACCCTCCTTTATGATAGTTGTATTTATTGTTATAAGTTCGCGATGAGTCCAGAGGTTTCCTTTAGACAAAATTTTCATGCGGTAAAGTCCATTTAATATTAACATTAATTAGCTATTTTTATGTCTGCACAGCAAAACGTGGTAAACGTATGCTATCCGCGTTTTTGTCTACCCGTGTACGTGTCTATAAAACGACCGTATAACGGACACTTCGATTAAGTAACGAAAAAAAGGAATTTAACAATTGAATTTGTCTATAAACCCGTCTACACTAATTTTATATAAAACGTATGGAAGGAGACGGTCGAGATGATTATTGGATATGCCAGAGTTTCTACGGAGGATCAGGATCTTACTTCTCAGATTGAAGCTATTGAAAAGTACGCTGCCGATCGAAATGAAAGAGTGAATGTGTTTCACGAGAAAAAAAGTGGAGGAAAGGAAGATCGAGTGGAACTGGAAAAGGCTTTTGACTCTTTGCGAGAGGGAGATACTTTCGTTGTATACAAATTGGATCGTTTAGCACGTTCAACAAAGCAATTATACGACATCAAAGGAAAGTTGGATAAGTGGGGTGTACACTTTGCTTCCCTGAACGACAATATTGATACAACAACCGCAGCTGGCAGAGCTATGTTTGGAATGATTGCAGTATTTGCAGAATTTGAACGTAATCTTATACAAGAGCGAACTAAAGCTGGTTTAAAATCAGCAAGAAAGCAAGGGATAAAAGGAGGCCGTCCGCCATTAAAAGCTACTCAGAAGCAACAAATTCAGAAGCTTTATGAAGGTGGGGAACGAGCTAAAGACATAGCTGAAGAATATGGAATTGCGCGTAGTACGGTCTATAAAGTGATAAATGAATCTAATAAAGAGGGTGTTAAATAAGTTTTAAGAAAATAAAAAAGTACAACATGAGCTTTAAGAGCCAACGTTGTACTTTTTATAGAATTTTAAGAGAGTCTAATATTGTTTTGCTAACTCTCTTTTAGTGGACTTTTTTTCTTGATCTTTTAGAGCTTCGGAAAAAATTTCTGCGTATTTCTCTTTATTAATCCCAAGAGCTTTAAATAATTTTTCATAAGTTTGCACACCTAAATTGTTTGTTCCGCCTTCTGCTCGATGAACAGTTTTAACTCCTACATTAGCTTTATCTGCAAGTTGTTTTTGGGTAAGCTGTTGGTTCACTCTGTAGGAGAAGATGATTTTACCGAATGCAGCTCCAATTCCGTAAAAAACAGTTTCTAATTCTGGGATTTCCTCTACAATATCATCTACCCTGAGAAGATCTTTCATGTTAACCACCCCTTTGAATTATTTTAGGTAAAGCGCAGGATTGTTCCTAAGTTCCTGATACACGTTGTAAGTTTCTTGTATCATAGGTGTTGTTGGATTGAAGGAAGGATGCATGGTTTTAATAAAAGCTTTAACAAAACAATAATGTAGCTTTTTCCTGTGATATCGTTTAAAAAAAGTAGCGCGTATCCAGGTATTGTACTCAGGGAAATCTAAACGTAGTTCGTATATAGGTTGTGTAGACATTGGTTTTGTTATTACATCAAATTCTTTTTCTTTTACTTGGCCATCAATTTCAACTTCCAGATTTGTTGAGTGAAAGTCTAAATTTTGAGGTAAAACAGTACTTAAATACTGCAAAGACCTTATAAAAAAAGCTAACATAAATCGGTCATTTCTGTTTGTTTTTGCTGATTGGATAAGTGTAGTACGAAAAATATCTACTTGGTCTACACCTGACAAGTCATTTATTGATATTACTTTTGCAACTCTTCTGTCCATATAATATATCATATATGACTCAAATTGTTAAAAAATTAATGTCATATATGTCATCTTCCCCCTTTTCGACTTTAATATACGTATCTTAACGCGCCTTATGTATTGATTATATAAGAAAGCGACTATCTTTACGGCGTTTTCGATCGATAAAAATAAATTTGAATGCGTTCTAATGTCTGCATCGACTTCTTTTAGGATACATTAAAAAATAATCCCCACAAAAATGTGGAGATCAATCTTTAAATAATACTTCCTCTTCTTCTGTTTCCTTATCAGGTTCTGACTGCTCTAGCTCTTTCTTCTTCACTTTGGGAGGGTTAAACAATCTGATCTGATCATAGTTCCTTTTAGAATCTTTAGTCCAGTCATGCTCTGTAATCTGCCAATCATGCTTAAAGTAGAAATATTTATTTACATAAGCAGGATGACAGCCATTTTGGAATAGGATGCATTTATCTTTCGGCATGTTTTCAATCTGATCAGGATTCATTAAGCTACTTCCTGTAAAGCTGTAACTCTCTCCGGTAGATCCTCCCCGGCCACTGGATGAACGGGACTGCGAGGAAATCATGAGTGTCGTATTTCCGATTTTCTTTGAAATAGGTACACTGGAACTTGGATCATTGGCAGCCATAACAATGACATTGTCGCAGCTGTCGGAGATTTCAGCAGCAGATCCTTCCCCGTAACGATTCTTAAACTGCTGTATTCCTTGAAACATAAGGGTTATTCGTACATCGCGGGCCCTCATAACACCCACACGCTTTTTTAAATCACTGATAGGGGCAATGTTAGCCACTTCATCTAAAATCATTCTGACAGGTACATTTAAGCGTTTAGAATCATTCTGTGCAGCCTGTTTTATAAGCTCCTGGAATATCTGATCTATCAGCATGGCTGTTATCATGTCATAAGTGGATTCTCCATCTGGTGTAAGGATGAAGAGAGCTGTTTTCTTTTGTCCTAATTGATGGATATTAAAATCACTTTTGGCGGTTATTTGTGATACGTCCTCTAATGTCCATAGTCTGAGTCTTGAAGCAAAGCCTATAAGAATACCAGCGCGTGTTTTATCTTCTGAATTAGCAAAGATATTATATAAGTGTCTGGCTGTAGAATCATCGGGCAGATCGTTAAACATCTTATCAATGTCTTTCGGTCTACGTTTGATCAAGTTCCCCAGGTGCAGCACGTTCTTTAAATGCTGTTCATGTTCTGGCCGTGTCTCCTTTAAAAATTCAATCAAAGCAGACAATAACGCGTGTTCTGCATGTTCCCACATAGAATCTTGAGCTTTTCCTTCTGCACCAGTGTTTTTCATGATCGTTGTAGCAAGTGACATAGAGTCGTTTCCTTTATCGATGTAATCCATAGGGTTATAGCCTTGTGAACGCGTCATATCAATTAGATTGACTGTTATAACGTCATAGTCCTGTTGTTTCAAATGGTTACGCGTGGCCTTGTAAATGTCTCCTTTTGGATCCGTTATAACAAAAGATTCTTGCAGAGTCTTTGAGATATGAAGAATATTAGGAATGGAGTATCCTGCTGTTTTACCTGATCCAGACCCTCCATAAACCAGCGTCATATGGTTGTTTTCTCCGTCTACAGGCTGTATAAGAGGCTTTTTCTTATGTTCCCCTACTATCATTCCCGCAGCGTTATATAGGCGTTGTATCTCCTTATCTGTGGCCCATCGTGCTGTACCATGAGAGCCGTAATCATCAGCGTTCCTTTTAGCAAATTCGCGTTCTTTACCAAACAATGCGCGTATGATCAGGAACAGAAAAACGACCCAGTATATGCCCTGTAACACCTGATGCATGAAATAAGTGGAGGCTTCCCCATTAAACAAGCTTGTGAATGCGTTCACTGGTTGATTTTTAAAGTACTCCATTAAATGTGGTGGGGCTTCAAACTGATATTGCTGATAAAAAATAATTATATGTGCCAGGCTTCCAACGAGCAGAATATCCAATACAGCACCCATGAGTAAAAACATGATGATGAGTTTAAATTTCCTCATACTTACCCTCCTTTTTATATCCGCAATGAGGGGTTTTATCGACTTTCCCCTCTGTTACTACGTTCGATTTCCCTCTCTTCCTGGCTTCTTTCTGCTGAGTGTCTACGTTCATTCTGTTTAATTAAAGCCTGTATCTGACTGAGCAACCCTGTTTCACGTCCTCTAGACCTTTCTGTTCGTTCTTCCCTTTGAGCTTCCTTTTCCGATTGACGAACAGCAGCCCGACTTACTTCTGGATTTCTTTCAGCCTGTAGGATCTTTTCCTGGTGAGCCATGCGTTTTAAGTCCTTAACATCTTTATGAGCAAAGAAAACCTGCCGTCCAGTGGTATCACGCCCTTTAATAGCTACATGTATATGAGGGTGTCCATCATCATCATGGATAGCAGCTACCCACTCGAACCGACGGTCCATAGACAGCTGCAGGCGTTCCATCGTATCTCTGGTTAGTTCCTTCAAATCTATTTGCAGGTTGTTACGGTCATCTTCCCTCAGAGAAATAACTAACTTATGCATGATGATACCCTGATTAGGCATCTTCTCCAGTGACTTAAAGAAGTCTTTCCTAGTGAGGTTGCTATCCTTTTGATTAAATAAATCTGGATTGTTCCGATGGTGTTCTCGGTTAACCTCCATATATTTGATATGTTCTTTAGCTTTATGGATCGGCTTGTCTGTTCCATTGTTACTGAGGTATCCGAGCATCTTTACAACAGTAGCAGCCATTTACGACACCGGATTGTTTTGTCTGTATTCTTCGATTAATGAGGTGTTGGGTTTTAGTCGGCTGTAATTGTCTTTGAGGTATTGCTCCAGGCCCTCATACCACTGGATAAGATGATCTTTTTCCTGTTCACATTGCCGTTTATCTTCTTCTAGCTTCCTATAATCAGCTTTCATTTCTTTAAAAGTGTCGTTAGCCTTCTGTTTGATTTGTTGATTCTCTTCTTTCAGACTTTCCACTTCCTCAGAAGAAAACTGTTCTTCAAACTCTTCTTTAGCCTTTTCAATTGCTCCAGCACTCTCCAGGCGTTTCTCCATAATCCTTTGAGCATCACCGCGCAACTTTCCGACTTCCTGCTTTGTGCCTCCTGTCTTTAGGAATAAATCTTCCATCATAACAAATGTTACAGCTGCATCATGTGAGGTTCTGGCGTACAGATCCCCCATTCGATTGATGACATTATCAAAGATGGAATTGACTCTCCTGTCCAGTCGATCAATGAGTACTTCCTCTGTAGTAGATAAAATTGCGCTTGCTTCTCCTGGCCGTGTACCATTCGTAAAAAGTTCCTTAATAGCATCATCCATTACATAACCAATTTTGTTCTCTTTGCCGTAATTTTTCTTTGCTAACTTATGAGCCATATCCAATGTATCCGGGTGTAATCGAATCGTCTTAGCTACTCTTGCAGGCATATAAAAACCCCTCCATTAAGAATGTTAACATTCCTTGCATGTAATATAATACCATGTGTACGCACCGTACACAACAGCAAAAAACGTACTCGCAACAAATCCAGTTTTAGTAAGGGACGATGTCAAGTCGTACACTTACTTTAACCTGCCTCCCCCCTCCTTAAAGAGGCGGGGCAACGTTGTTTTGATCTTTGGAGGGG